>NZ_JAAHGU010000008.1:25070-261380 GCF_010692685.1 Okeania sp. SIO2F5
AATGTATTTGACATATCAAAAGCTGAAAACTCAGACAACGCCTGATTTTCCTCCTTCCTTCTGTTGTAGACAACTAAACGCCTTCTTCCTTCTGCTATATATGCTATAACGCTGTAGTGGATTTGCAGTTATATCATGTCCGGATAATGAGCGATAGAACAAAAAAACTTTCTCCTTTTCCTCCTCTTTCTTCTTCCCTCCTGACTCCTGAGGAAGTCCTCCTGACTCCAATGTATTTGACATATCAAAAGCTGAAAACTCAGACAACGCCTGATTTTCCTCCTTCCTTCTGTTGTAGACAACTAAACGCCTTCTTCCTTCTGCTATATATGCTATAACGCTGTAGTGGATTTGCAGTTATATCATGTCCGGATAATGAGCGATAGAACAAAAAAACTTTCTCCTTTTCCTCCTCTTTCTTCTTCCCTCCTGACTCCTGAGGAAGTCCTCCTGAGGACTCCGTCGTTTATTTATAAGTATTCAACCGGACATGATATTACAGCGATTTTTAAATGGATGAACCACATAGTCGCACACCAAAACCATTGTAGGGAGATTCCATAAAACCTCTCTACTGTGGTCTACTAATCATAAAAACTACTGTATAATCAAAAACCAGCATATTTTCAGTAGTTAAGGATTGACTAAATGAATGAAAAAGTCAGAAAAAAATCTTTATCTAGATGGAGCAATAGTAGTCAAAAACACAATATTTTTAGTGGTTTTCATCTGTTAATACTCTTAAGCATAAGTATAGTCATTAGCTGGAACTATTTACAACGAAAAGCTCATGCTTCAACTCCTGTTGAAAATCAAGAAGCTTCAACTAATGCTACAGACTTAATAGAAATTCAGTCTCCAATAAAATCAAAATCACCGATTACAAAAAAAATACTAAAAGAACTTTATATTCAGCAAAATGAAAATATTTATTTAGTCATAAAATTAAGCGATCGCCGTGTCTATATATATCAAGACGAGCAATTAAAAACCAGCTATCCCATTGCTATTGGTAGAGAAGGATGGGAGACTCCTTCAGGTACATATAAAGTCATGCAAAAAATTCCAAATCCATCCTGGAAACATCCTTTTACTGGAGAAATAATACCACCAGGTCCAGAAAATCCTTTAGGGGAAAGATGGATTGGTTTTTGGACAGATGGCACAAACTATATAGGTTTTCATGGAACACCCGACGAAGAAACAGTAGGACAAGCTGCTTCTCATGGTTGTGTTAGAATGTTAAATCAAGATGTACTAGCCCTATTTGAAAAAGTAGCAATTGGTACAACTGTCATCGTCGAACCTTAACAGAATATGAGCAGAGTTTATTGATAAATTAAGCTACTAATAATATTAGTTTCTGATAATATCTATATAATTAATTTTGAGGAGTGAAAAATGATCGAATCTACCACAAATAAATGCCTTAGTCCGATGCTAAAAATCAACAATGGAATATATCATTTAACAGCAATATTCTTAACTACAGCAATTATTATATTATCTGGTCAAAAGTTATCTATAGCTTCTATTTATACGACTGAGACAACTAATAATAATCAGCAAACACAGAAGGAAGCTAATTTAGCATTTGATGATTTGACGCCAAAGTGGCAACCTCCCGTTCAAGACCTCCAAAAATATTTACTAACAGAAGGAGAATCAGTTAATTCATCATTTGGTGGCTTAATGCCAAGACTGAAACGTGCTGTTAAAGACTTTCAAAAATATTTGGGAATAGAAAGAATAGAAGTAGAAAAGTTAATCCAGGTGGTACTTCGCTTAGGGGAACGACGAGTATATGTGTATGAAGGAGAAGAGGAAATAGCTAGTTATCCTGTAGCAGTGGGTAAACCAGGTTGGGAAACACCAACAGGTAAATTTGAAGTTATTCAACTGGTGGAAAATCCGCAATGGCAAAACCCCTGGACGGGTGAGGTAATGCCAGCAGGGCCAAATACAGCTTTAGGATTGAGGTGGATTGGTTTTTGGACAGATGGAAAAGATACCATTGGGTTTCATGGTACTCCCACTGTAGAATCCATTGGATATGCTGCATCTCACGGTTGTGTGCGGATGCGGAATGAAGATGTGATTGCTTTATTTGAAAAAGTACAGGTGGGTACAACTGTAGTCGTGGAGCCATAGTTTACATAGGTAGATCGCCGAACTTGAGATAATGAATTAAAAGTCTGAGGGAATACTTGAGCAGATCTAGAGATTTGGAGCTTTAATATCCTGACTATATCCAGGTGAATCATAAAAATCAACAAACTGGTAACCACATTAGACACAAATGCAGTTTTGCTTATGTCTTCGATGGCCATTTTTACGGATATGTTTGCTAATATCAAATCCGGGGGAATTGGACATAAAAAAATTCTCCAATCGTCATAACTACTAAATCTTTGTGATTCTTTCTCCTGCTGACTCTTGAGTCCTGACTCCTCCTGAGTTAACCAATCTATAACTGTTTAACCGGATTTGATATAAGACACTCTGGACATTGCATGGAAAATTAAACTCCAACTTTATAGTACTGAGAGATTTTATCTGGACTTTAGGAAAAAATAGGTTAAAAATAAGGTCAAAACCTGATACAGCAAAATTTTTACATTAAATCAGTCGTTTTCTTGATCTATCTAGGTTTCAGCTATTTTAAGCCACTTAAGGTATTTTTCCTGCTAATACTGGGTTTAAAGCCATTTTCGGTGTGAAAAATCCAAAAGTACAGTTATCCGATCCATAGCTCTTGGTGCATTCAATTCATCTTTATATTTACCAACGTCAGCCACAAAGATTTCAGGATTTTACGAAGCTAGTGTCTAGCTGCAAAAATTAGTAATATTATTTTTGAGTTGACTTCGTTTGAGTTTAGGCTTTTTTCATTCCTCTAATAAATAGATCAGGACTTACGCAACGGCACCAATAATAGTGGTTGGATCAGAAAAATGAGAATTTATACACTATATGTAGCGATACTGCGTAATTCCTGTAGATTAACTGATACAATTAGACACTAGATTATCATTTTCTTTGTGGGTTTAATACCCCACCGTCAACGGGGGTGTTCACGCATTACTTGGGGGAGCGAATCCCCATGTAATTTTCCTCCTGTCTCCTGTCTCCTGTCTCCTGTCTCCTTCTTCAAGGTAGATGACCATTATCCAGCGAAATTGAACTGTATTATCTGCTATTGGTTGGCAGTCACTATCGGGATAAAAAATTTCTTGATGGGTTTTGGTTTCGAGCTGTTTCACTATCGTTTTTTGTTCGTTCAAAATTTCTGCAAAACCTCTATATTTTAATTATAGCGTTGATTCTGATTCTTCAAACCATAGTTGAGCGATCAAGCTAAAATATTTAAGTTAATCACTATATATATAATATGTGGAAACCAGAATTGTTAGCTCCTGCTAAAAATCTCGAACGTCTAAAAGTTGCTGTTACCTATGGCGCGGATGCTGTTTATGTGGGTGGGCAAAAATACGGTCTGCGCGCGCGAGCAGATAATTTTTCTGACTACGACTTAGAACACGGAGTAAATTTTGCTCACAAAAATAATGCTAAAGTTTATCTGACTCTGAATGCTTTTCTCCACGATGATGACTTTGAGGGATTAGCCGAATATTGTCAATTTCTGGAATCTATTGGTGTAGATGGTGTGATTGTTTCTGACTTGGGGGTTTTGCGAGTAGTGAAAAATAGTTCTAATCTTGACATTCATCTCTCGACTCAAGCATCTTGTCTTAATTCTTATGCAGGGCAAATGTGGAAAGAATTTGCTGTGAAGCGTTTAATTGTGGGGCGAGAAGTCAGTGTTGCAGAGGGTGGGTTGATTCGTAGACAAACTGGTATTGATGTGGAGATGTTTATTCACGGTGCTATGTGTATGGCTTTTTCTGGTAATTGTACAATCTCCAATTTTACTGCAGGTCGAGATTCTAATCGTGGTGGATGTATTCAGTCATGTCGTTTTCCCTATCAGTTGGAGGCAAAAACAGACGATCGCCCGGTTACTTTTATGTCTTCTAAAGATTTATGGGGTATTCATCAAGTAGGAGCGTTTTTTGAGCATCAAATCTGTTCTCTGAAAATAGAGGGGCGAATGAAATCATCGTTTTATGTAGCGATGACTTGTAGATCTTATCGTCAAGCGATCGATGCTTATGCAGAAGGGAGGTTGACTCCAGAGTTAGTGAATCAGATTAGTGGTGAATTAGAATCTGTGCCTCACCGTGACTATTCTTCTGCTTCATTGGAAATTCCTGCAGGAAATGATTCTGTATATAAGCAGTTGGAAAGTAGTAGGGGTACTCACGAATATCTTGGTATTGTGATGGAGACAACACCAGAAAATATAGTTTTGCAACTGGTTGAGTCTGTGGAAGTGGGTGATGAAATTGAGATTATTCTTATGTATGGAGAGATAGTGCGTTGGAGAGTTAGTCAGCTTATTTCTGTGGTAGGCGATCGCCTTGAGAAAATGCGCGCTGGTAATGTTGTTTGTATTCCTAGAACTGCAGCACCAGATATCTTGAATAACGTAACAAAATTAAATATAGTTAGGGTCTCACCAGTAAATTGATGATTTGACAAAATTATATAGCAGGCAGGGAACAGGGAACAGGGAACAGTGGGAAAAATATTTCCCTTTATTCGGATCATCATCATATCATGTCCGCTTGAATACGGAGTTGCACATTTTTGTCTACACTTGAACTAGCAATACTTTGAAAGAGGTATAAATAACAATTAACATAAAAATCATGCCTAATTTTTTATAGACATTTTCTCCTTGTTCTGTTCTGGCCTTGCCCAAAAAGCCGATCAAATGATAGATTATATTAATATTTAATTAAGAAATATTAAGATAAATTCTATGTCCTCTAAAAATACTATACAAAAATCAAAAATTGTGGTATGTGGCGCAGGTGTTGGTGGCCTAACAACAGGAGCATTACTGGCCCATAGAGGCTATCAAGTCCACATATTCGACCAAGCGATCGTTCCTGGTGGTTGCGCTTCTACTTTTAAACGACGCGGTTTCACTTTCGATGTTGGTGCAACTCAAGTAGCAGGTTTAGAAACTGGTGGTATTCATCACCGGATTTTCTCTGAGTTGGAGATTGACATTCCGAAGGCCACCAACTGCGACCCTGCCTGTGCCGTATTTCTACCAGGAGAAACTCAACCTATTAATGTTTGGCGCGACCAAAAAAAATGGCAACAAGAGAGACTTTCTCAGTTTCCCGGTAGCGAAGCATTTTGGCAACTAATGACAAAATTATTTAAGGCAAGTTGGAAATTTCAAGGGCGAGACCCAGTTTTACCACCGCGCAATATCTGGGATATGTGGCAGTTAGCAAAATCAGTACGCCTGGATACTTTGATAACAGTGCCATTTACTTTGATGACGGTGGCGGATGCACTACGGTTGTATGGATTGAATGATAATCTACGGTTGAAAACATTTCTGGATTTACAACTGAAACTTTACTCTCAAGTAGGTACAGAAGAAACAGCTCTACTTTATGCTGCTACTGCTTTAGCTGTTTCCCAAGCGCCCCAAGGTTTGTATCATCTTCAGGGAAGTATGCAGGTATTAAGCGATCGCCTGGTTACAGCTTTAGAAAGAGACGGAGGACAACTCTTGATGGGTCATACTGTGGAACAGATATATATAGATAAGGGTAAAGCTACTGGTGTCAGAGTCAAAAATCAAAAAACTGGAGAAACTTGGGTAGAAACTGCCGACCATATTGTGGCTAATGTCACCGTGCAAAACTTAGTAAAGTTAGTGAAAGATGAAAATCAGACCTCTCACCCAATACCCGGTTACAAACGCCGAGTGAATAAACTCCCCTCACCATCGGGTGCATTTGTGGTTTATTTGGGAGTCGATGAAAGTGCTATTCCAGCAAACTGTCCGCCTCATTTGCAGTTTTTCTACAATTATCATGGTCCCATTGGAGAAAATAATTCTTTGTTTGTATCAGTGAGTCATCCGGGAGACGGTCGCGCTCCCACAGGTAAAGCAACAATTACAGCTTCAAGTTTTACCGATACTCAAATTTGGAGACATTGCAAAGATTATCAGGGGTTGAAGCAGCAATATACAGAGGAGGCGATCGCTCGTTTGAGTGAATATTTTTATTTAAAACCAGAAACAATAGTTCATCAAGAAGCGGCTACACCTCGTACTTTTGTTAAATTTACGGCACGAGATGAAGGTGTTGTCGGTGGTGTCGGTCAGCGTCTTTCAACTTTCGGACCTTTTGGATTTGCCAATCGTACTCCCATTCAGGATTTATGGTTGGTAGGAGATTCAACTCATCCAGGAGAGGGTACGGCAGGAGTGTCTTATTCAGCGTTGACTGTGGTGCGACAGATTGAAACTGAGAGTAATATTATGTCTGGTTGAATACTTATACAAGGAAGGCAGAGGGCAGAAGTCTGAAGGGAAAGAAAAGTTCAAACAGTACCGAAGAAATACTGAAATTATCTTTACTTTTGTTCCTTCTTTCTTTCTTCCCTCCTGAGTTCTGACTCCTGAGTTCTGACTCCTCGCTAAGTTATTTACTATTTAAAAAAGTGTCTTTAATTGAAGAAATAACAGTTCAAAATATCGACCACTTAGGAATAGTAGCAGGACTAATTGATGAGATAGGAATTGTGGAAATAATTAGGGTTTGCTGAAAAAGTCTTATGGGTGAGGGTAGGAGTCAGGAGACAGGAGACAGGAGACAGGAGAAATGGGAATTATAGAGGAGTTAGTAGGAAGAATAGTCCCTTGATTTTTCTGCGCAACTATGCGCCTAAAATACTAATTTTTTGAACCATTACGACCTAAAAGCTTGGACTTTTTTTAACTAAAAAAGGCTAAAACCTTTATATATCAATGCTTTTATATTTAATCAGCAAACCCTAATTAACAAAAATTAGGAGTAGATAATCGAGAAAAAAAGACAGCATTAAAGCTAGTAAAATAGTTAGAAAAAACTGGATTTGATACAGTTACTCAGGCTCAAAATTATAGCGCTGTGCGCAGGCAACAGGCAACAGGCAACAGCTCATCTGGGGGAATAAAAAACCGATAATATAAGACTTTTAGCTATTGGACAGTTCTTGTAATTTGTAAATATGTCAGCGCACATTGCTATACTTGAAATCCATCAACAAAAAACTGAAATTATGGGCTGAAATTCCGGTCGCGATTCATGTCTCTTTTTGTATTACATTATGAAGTACATATATGGGTTTCAAGATAATTGAGAAGAACATTTTTATTATGTCTAAGAGCACATCTCACTTTTGATCTTCGTAGGTTGGGTTGACGTTAGGAAACCCAACAATTGCAACGTTAATAACATCTATTTGTTGGGTTTATCCTACGGATAAGCTCCGAAGAGCGTGCCTCAAACCAACCTACGACATTAATATTTTTGCAAATAAATATGAGATGCACCCTACGTCTAATTAATGAGACTTGATATCAGGAGTTAGTTTAATTCCAAACTATTAATAAAGTACACAAATAGCTTGCTTTAATTTTTTTTGTCAAATCATCAATCTTTTATAAATTTTTTCTTATCCTATATTCCTATATACAGCATCTTTCATATCAGTGAGGTACATCTGTTGCGGGCAAGATACGCGCACTACAAAGATCATTAATATTTGTACCTCATATATCTGCAATCTGCTATATATATTTTATAAATCTCCAAAAAATGGTAATAGTTAATAATTTTAAATAAATAACTTGTTTTTCCGAAAAACTAATAAATTATTGCTTATTCCATCTGAAAATGATAACTGGTATGACTGCCATTTGGATATAAAAAAGTACAGACCACAGCAACTTTTGGATTATAATTATCAATCAAATTTCCTAAACCAGCTTGTTGCCAATCACTAATCATTGTTCCTATTTGACTCATCGGTTTAAACTTAACTTGCCAGTCTGCTAAAACGGTACTATTTTCTTCTAACTGTCTAAAAATTATTACCGTGCCTTTTTCGGAAAGTAGGTGATATCCTTGATGGGCGATCGCTGCTATTTTTTCAGCATTTGCTTCTATTATTGCTAATTGTTGTTCTTTCGATTCTAGGACATTTTCCATTCTTTTTATCCTTTTTTTATCATTTAACTTTTCTAATTTATCATCTTTTTAATTTATGTTCAATATAAATCTCCAAAAATCAAAAATAAAATCAATTATTATCCATAAATTATCAATTATTCCTCCCTGTTCCCTGTTCCCTGTTCCCTATTCCCTAAATCAAAAATAAAATCAATTATTATCCATAAATTATCAATTACTCCCCTCCTGGGAGGGGTTAGGGGTGGGTTCCCTGTTCCCTGTTCCCTATTCCCTAAATCAAAAATAAAATCAATTATTATCCATGAATTATCAATTACTCCCCTCCTGGGAGGGGTTAGGGGTGGGTTCCCTGTTCCCTGTTCCCTGTTCCCTGTTGCCTATTTTCTGGATATGTTCAACATTAATTCTTGAGCTACGGCTTTAACTACATTAATACTTACAGAATTACCCAGTTGATAATAAGCCTTATTATCATTGTGGTGCAAAATAAAATCATCAGGAAAACCTTGTAATCTTGCTGCTTCCCTAGGAGTAATTTTCCTAACTCTATTTTGATGATAAATACCTAATCTATTGGCATCACTTGCCACTAAAGTTACAGCAATTTTATCTGGGTCTAAAAACTTGTAGACTTCAAAAGAAAAGTTTCCTGATACTGGTTTATATTTTGACTCAACTATTTGCAGATAATTTTTACTAACTAAAGAATTGAGCAATTTTTCTAACTGAGGATTAGTAAAAAAACTAGCTATTTGCTCCTTGCTCAACAATTTACCATCTTGATGTTTACCAAATTGACTATTTCTCCGTTTCAAAATCAAACAGTTCATTAATTCTATTTCCTCAGCACTGCATTCTCCTCTCAATCCCAACTCCCAAGAATGAATAGAATTTCCACCGCGATAATCAATTAATCTCATGCCATATAATTTACTTAAATCTCCATTTAATCTCTGTTTTAATGCCGCCACAAATTTTTCCGAACAATTATATTTTTGATCTGGATTATCTTCCAAAATATCCCCCACAGTTATAGATTTTTTCAGAGGATAAAATAAAGATAATTGTTGGGGATGATAAGAATGAGAATCTTTCGGACCAAGGTCAGAAATTAAATTAAATTTTGGCGTACTATCTAAAACTCCCAGGATATAAATTAGGAGACGATTTTGGGGTAAATTAAAATTCGCGCTATTCAATAAAAATATGTCAAAACTGTAGCCTCTGCTTTGAATTTCATATTTAATAGTTTCGATAGTTATACCTTGATCATTAGTCAGCAAACCACGAACATTTTCAAATATAAAAGCTTGGGGTTTATATGTATCTATTAATCTGGTAATCTCAAAAAAAAGCGTACCTCTAGTATCCCCAAATCCGGCTTTTTTTTCCAGCAGAAGAAAAAGATTGACAAGGAAATCCTGCTAATAATATCTCATGGGGTGGTAACTTTTCAATTTGGCGGATATCTCCTAAAGGAAATTCAGCAAAATTTTTTTCATAAACTAAACCAGTGTCAGAATTTATTTCACTACTTAATACACATTCAGTTTCAATGTTTAAATATTTGGCAGCTTGTTCAAAACCTAATCTCATTCCACCAATGCCAGCAAATAGATCGATAAAGCGAATTTTTGTCATTTTATATTTGTTATAAATAGTATATAAATTGTCCAGTTTTTTTCAACCATTATTGTTTTCTAAGTAATCTCTCAAAAAATCACAAAGAATTGACAACTCATTTTTAGAAAATGCCACAGTGCAATGGCTATGCAAACAAATTGTTTGTAATGCTGACTGTCTTTCAAAGTTTCCTGCTCCATCTATAACATAAGCAATTTTGTGACCTGCTGTTTCAACTTGTTCATAACGAGCTTTTGCTTCTCCTCCTTTACGTTCAATAACACTATTAGTAGTTACTTGAAAGCTTACTTCTATAGCTACATATTTCTGGTTTTTTGTGACTATAATATCAAATGAAGTTAAACGTCCTGTAGTTTCGTCAGTATGAGTTACATTAGCTAAGGTAGCATCAGATTTTACTTCAATTCCAATGATTCCAATTTCATCTTTTATATACTGAGCAACAAACTTTTGTGCTAGATGACCTAAAGCATTAGATTTTGCACCTCCTGTAATACGACTAACCCAAATATATCGCTGGTTAATAAAACTATCTAATTTACTGGATTTACCAAAATAATCACCAATTTCACATCTTGCTAAAATTGAAGCAATTTCTTGATTAGCATTCTTATAGGAATTTCCAAATAAAAGAAGTGCAATAGCATCTTTTTGTCTTTCATCTAAAGAATATTTTACAAAAAGATATTTTCCATTAATTTTAAGAGTTTGATTACTTCAAGTTTTTGTAGGTAAGGCTTGAAACTTATAAATTCACTGACTACTTTTCCAGTAATATTTCATTTCTTCATTAGGAAACAAACTTTTAAATTCTTTACTTATACGTTTGAGCATTTCTCCCCCAAAGTCAGCCAGAATAACCAAATGCTTAACAAATAAGTTTCCTGACAAAGCTGAAGAGTTTACTATTGTAAATAAGTCCTCTAATTCTAATACATCAATGCTTAAGATATTAATAAATTGCTCTTGTGTTTTTAACAATAATGGAATTATACTTAACTCTGCTTCCATTTCAGCTAATTCTGTCGGCCAAAATTTTGATGCTGCTTTTTCTAATTCCAGAAACGTTTTTCTATAATCTTCTTTGGGGTTATTCATTATATTTTTTCATTAGTTATAAAAAAAATTGTTAAAAATATCAATAATCAGGACTTACGCAAAGGCACTATGTATAGAGTTGAACTACTGTTGGACAATAGTTTTAAGAGCTATATATAGTTTATCTATAGTTTATCTGCGTAAGTCCTAAATAATTATACAAGAAAAAGTGATTTGACACAATTTAAGGCATCTAGATGACTTGATTAACTAATTGTTTTATAGTACATTAAATTAGTACTAAATTCCTTCTTTCCTCTTCCTTCTTCCCTCTTCCTTCTTATGTTAGAAAGTATTATTTGGATATTATTAATAGGCTTTTTTGTCGGACAAATAGCCTCAAGATTAAAAGCACCGCCACTGGTGGGGATGGTGTTAGTCGGAATATTATTAGGTCCTCAAATTAGCAATACCATCGACTCTAGTATTTTGCAAGCTGCTGACTCCCTACGCACGATCGCCGTTATGGTAATTTTGATGAAAGCAGGGTTAGGGTTAGACAGAGAAAAATTAGCACAACAGGGAAGTGTTGCGATACGGTTAGGTTTTCTCCCCGCAACCTGTGAAGCTATTGTCATCGCCCTAGCAGCTATATGGTTACTTCAGTTTGACTTTGCCACCGGGTTGTTATTGGGTTGTATCATCGGTGCCGAGTCTCCTGCAGTTATTGTTCCCGGAATGTTGCGCCTCAAAAGTTTGGGTTGGGGTGTAGCTAAAGGTATTCCTGATGCAATTTTGACAGGTAGTGCTTTGTCAGATGTGTTGCTATTGTTAGTTTTTAGTTTACTGCTGACATTTTTATCCCAGGGAACAACTACTGGCATAACTTTACCTGGTGGCATCACTCTCAGCGCATTACAACTATTACCATTTCAAGTTATTTTACAAATTATTCTGGGAGTTATTGCCGGGTTGTTGACAGCGCGAATTTTAGTCTTGCTTTTAGTAAAACAAAATTGGACTAAAAATGCTACCCAGGATACTTTAGTGGCAGCAAATTTTGCTCTATTGTTAGTCGTCTTAGCAGAAAAATTTCCCATATTTTCTGGCTATTTGGCAGTCATGGCAACAGGATTTTTTGTCATCGAATTTGATGCACCCCTGGCGCGACGGTTGCGAAATAGTTTTGATACTTTGTGGGTAGTGGCGCAAATAATTTTGTTTGTGTTGCTCGGTGCTGATATCCCGTTGCAAGTGCTGGAAAAAGTCTTGTTGGTGGGGTTGTTAATTTTAGCAGTCGGTACTTTAGTCGGACGGATGCTCGGTTGGTATCTCTCTACTTTGGGCAGTAATTGGAATTGGCAAGAACGTCTATTTTTGCTGCCCGGAAATTCTGCTAAAGCAACGGTACAAGCTGCCATTGGAGCTATTCCTCTAGCAGCAGGTATTGAGGGAGGAGAAACAATTTTGGCTATCGCTGCCCTATCAATATTAGTCACAGCACCTCTAGGAGCTTGGGCAATACCTACTTTTGCGCCGAAACTGTTAAAAAAAGGAGAAGTCGATCTGACAAAAGTAGCGATCGCTCGTCGTATTGTATTGTTAGCTGCGGTTGATACTTCAACCCTTGCTGTTGATGTGTTGTTAAAAGTTGCAGAGTTGGCGAGACGTTGTGATGGGGAAGTTGTGGTATTGCACGTTATGCAGTCTGAGGATGGGGAAAGTATTGCGCAACTGCAACAGCAAACCAACCAACTTTTGGCAGATATTCGGTATCAGTTTGTAACTGTTGCGGGAGTGGTATCAGAGGAAATAGTTTCTGTTGCCCGAGAGTATGGAGTAGCAGAAATAGTTATGGGGAAAAGAGGGCATCGTTTATGGGATAATGTGTTAGTTGGTTCCGTTTCTCAAGCAGTTTTGGAAAAGAGTTTAATTCCTGTGGTGGTAGTTGAAAAAAGAAAAATATAAGGGATAATAAAATGGCAAAAGATATTTTCCATGAAGCTGTCAGACGAAGTTTAGAGAAAGACAAATGGATTATTACTAACGATCCACTAGAATTAGAATGGGAAGAAGTCCAAGTTAAAATTGATTTAGGTGCAGTAAAGATTAATTGCTGCTCATAGAGGCAGCGAAAAAATTGCTGTGGAAATTAAGAGCTTTGTCAGTACATCTGCTATAAGTGATTTTCATACTGCTTTATACCAATTTTAAAAAATAATGCTACAAAAAGGTAGACCTATATCGGATATGCTTAAAAATAGCTAGTCTAATTCATTTTAGATAGTTATTTATATCGTTTTTCCATTTTTTTAAATATTTATCCCTTCTTCCTTCTTCCCTCTTCCTTCTTTATTACTTCTACCATTTGTAACAAACATTTATCAAATTGGTATTAGGGCAATTTTTGAACTATCGAATTATGCTAGAAGTAAATGAGCCAGAAAGGTTACTTTATCTAGCAGTTCCTCTTGAGGCTTATAAAACTTTTTTTCAGAGTCGTTTAGCTCAGGTTGCAATTAAGCGTCATCAACTCAAACTTATTGTTTATGAACCCATCGCGGAGGAAATTGTCCAATGGATAAATTAGAGAATTATCGCTCCTACATTCAAACTTTATTAGAAAAATATGCTCAATCTAAACCTCAAAATAATGAGGCAGAAAATCAACTATTTTTTGACCTAAGACGAAATCATTATCAACTGATGCGAGTAGGTTGGAAAGACTTAGAACGAATTTATTATACCGTTTTACATTTTGATATTAAAGATGGAAAAATTTGGCTTCAGCATAATGCTACTGATATTGATGTAGGTCAAGAATTAATAGAAATGGGTGTTGATCAAGAAGACATTGTACTGGGGTACATCCACCTTACAAACGTCCTTACACTGGCTATGGTATTGCTCAGATAAGAGGAAGTTAAAAAAATAATCCTTCTTGTTAGAAGAAGGAGGCGATCGCTTTTGATAAAAATGGCGTTGGTGGAGCCTAGCGGCAGCTATATCGCTCCTCATTCTTTCCATCCCACAACCGAACTTGGCCATAAAGAGGGTGGTTGCCCTATCCATATTAATCATACTAAATCCGGTATAGATACCCCCGTTATCTTACCATCCTGTAGAGATCTTGTATGCAAGTTCTCTACATGGTTTTTGTGGTTTACTGAAAACTGGTTTTTCTCAACCGGGTTTGGTATAATATCAAGTTCGCTTGCTTCGGAGTGCTATGATAAACCGGGTTTATGAGACGTGTTGATAGTCAGTCATTTAATAGAAACGTGCTTTCTATGCTTTTTGTACCGATACTACCGGATTTTGTTTCACAACCTTTTTGCATTCGGTAATCTCGTACTCATTGAAGGGTTCTTCGTTTTTTTCTAGCATTAGTTGGAGGTCGTTGGGGGGATTTTGGGCATACAATAGATTCAACACATCCTTTAACGCTTTTCCGGCCTTATAACATGCAATTCCTGCAGTCGCGACTATTATTATGGTATCACGGGCTTCTATAACATTATGTATAGCTATACTTGTCTGATTGTAGATCTCTTGCCGGTTGTCCCATACCCAATTAGCCAAATGTAAGACCATATTAAGAAAGATCATTTTCATCCCAAATTCTACTATATCATTTTGGTAGGTTTGATATATTTGAATATTGAACTCATTTCCTATTAATCGAGATTTATTTTCGACTTCTTCATAGTTAACTGACAAAGAAGTCTTATAGAACCCATTTGAGATCTATATAATTATGGTAGTCAAGTCTTTTCGCGCATTAATTTTGAGGAAAATTCAGTTGAAGGAGTGTTGAATTTTTTGTATTATCTCTCCCCAAATCTTCCCTCTTAACCTTTTCTCTCTTACCTTCTGTCTCCTGTCTCCAGTATAGCTGTCTCCTAGTCAAAAAAACTTGATATTTATATGAAGATACGGTTAGGGGTTCTATAGTNTATGACCATTTTTATTGATATGATCTGATTTACATTCAGGACATTGCATAATTTTTAATTCTAATAAGTGGACTTTTTTGGCGTGCGCTCTTTTCCATAATCATACCCTAATTCAGCAACGCCAAAATTGTTTGGGGTTTGTAGACACGGAGTGGCGCGTCGAAAACTATCCATAAGCAATTAGACCTTCTGCCTTCTGCCTTCTGCCTTCTGCCTTCTGCCTTCTTCAAGCACTTGCTTTTGAATTTTAACTTGTTCCAGTGGTGGTACATAATATTTGTCTATAGAAAATAAAGACCAAAACTGATGGGAACGTATAATCAAAACAACTAATATTGTCATGCCAAAAAAAGTAGTACGCAACTGATTTCCCAAACTCCATTCTAACGCACCTAAATAATGGGAACCCACCGCCACCACATGAACTCCACATAATAAAAATGCCGGAACACTCAACAAATGTAACCTTCGCCACCACTTACCCAAATATTTCACCGCCCCATCAAAACTCGTTAGCGCTAGCGGTAACATTAACCCCAAACCAAAAATACCTGCCCATATTCCTACCTGATGCAGAGGCAACATAAACGATACTGCCTGCATATTCCAATTTAAACTGTGGTCCAACATTCTTCCTGTATGTGCCACCGACAAAATAAATCCCCCCATTCCTATTACTCGTCGATAACGTAGAGGTTGACTCCAAAACCGACTCAGGGGTCGCGCTACCAATGCCAACATTAAACATAATATTGCAGCAGAACCACTGTAGTCCACCATCTCACCATTTCGCATGACTACCATGATGCCAGTAAAAATACTCACCCATCCTGCCATTTGAAATAATTGACTGCGTTGGTCTGCACTCAAAAAAGATGTCAACATTCCTACCCCTAACATTGAGGGTAATGTTCCCAACCCAAATGCAAACATAGTCGCTCCACCTAACCAGATATTGCTAGTTTCTGCGGCTTTAATTTGAGCAGCATAGAGAAAACCACATGGCATCAAACCCCAGACTAAACCCAGAAAAGCGGGAGTCCACCATTTGTTTTCCATGGAAAGATTAACCATGACTGTACTGAGACGGTTATGTAGGTTGTTTTTTTTCAAGGGGTGGAATATTGGTAGTTTGGGTAATAGTTGTGGTTGCACTTTTGCCAGACCAAACCAAATTAGCATTAAACCTGTGAGTATTGCTAACCACCGTCGCAAGTCACTGTCGATGCCAGCTAAATGACCACTTGCTACTAATACGGAACCTAATGCACCAATACCAGCACCAGTTAAGGTATAGCTACAGAGGCGGCCGAGGTTAAGCAGGGTATGAAATTGAAATTGATGCCATTTGTTAGGAGGAGTTGGCGGTCGAACATCTGTTCCACTCCGCGATCGAACATCCGTTCCGTTCTGCGATCGCGTAGAAAGAGAGAAAGTTGCAGTCAATGGTCCGCACATTCCAACGCAGTGACCGAAACTGCCAAGAAATCCTAAAGTTGTTAATAGTAATAGGTCTAATAGCACGTTTTTTTTCAGGGATAGTACCCAAATAAATGAATAAAATATTTATAACTCATAATGAATAAAATATTTATAACTCATCAGGAATAATTACATCAATTACTTCTGTCAAAACTCCTATATCTAAAATAACTTTTCTTCTCATAATTACCTTATATTCTCTACTTTAGTTTTTTCAAAGATAGACCGCCTACTCCACTTTCCAAGCGGAATGGGTATTAGCGTATCAGAACTTCTTGATAATTTAGAGGCAGAAACTAATCATATAGAGTGAGCAATCAATACTTAGTAGAAAAGTTAAAATCTACATTTAGAAAAAACTCAACTCAATTAAAAGTATTTAATCTTTTATCAGATAGAAAATGGCATTGTCGTAGTTGTTAGGGTAAAAACATAGCATCAGAACAATATGTAGGTGGAGGTGGTATTCAAGGGTTACAAAGAGGCACAAAAAGTCGCCCTGGTTTAGAAATTAAAACAGAAAGAAAGTTCTGCAATAATTGTCAAAAACAAACAACATGGGATTGTTGGACAGGAAAAATTAAAGCAGCAAATGCTCCTGCTAATATTCCCTTAGAATTAGTCGAAAAAATATTATCTATCTATTCGTATGTAGATGTGATTGAACAAAGACAACGACCGCGACATGAAATTATTATTGACCATCGCTTTCCAATGGAAAGATGGGGAAATATTGAAGAAACTCATAACTTAAATATGAGTGAAACTGAGATTAAACAAAAATTTCAATTGCTTAAAAAAGATAGTGGAGGTAATCATAATCTTTTAAAATCAAGAAGCTGTGAATTTTGTATTAAAACTGTTCATTAATTGATAATTGATAATGGAACATGGATAATTATAGCAGGTTTAGAGTTAGGTAGAAATAGGGAGATAAAATTAGGGATTTAAAAAACTCTTTCATTATCAATTATCAATTATCAATTATCCATTGGTAATGTACCTCAAGTTGGAAAAGATGCTGAGACTGGATGTATCGGATGTGGTTGGTATAACTTTGAGATTTGGCGAAATACTCTTAATCAAAAACTAACTGAGTTTAAGCAGGATAATTAACTATTAGATATCTCCAAAAATAAAAAATACAATCAATTATCACCTATAAATTATCAATTACTTCTTCCTTCTTCCTTCTTTCTTCTTCCTTTCATCAGCAATTTTATTTAAAAAAGGAATCAAAGCATAACCTATACATTCTCCTAAACGAGGAAGTACAGCATTACCAATTTGCCACATCGCTTTTTTCATAGAACCCTCAAAAATAAAAGAGTCAGGAAAACTTTGTAATCTTGCCATTTCTCTTGCTGAAATTACCCGATTAAGGTAAGGATGAATATGAGTACCACCATGATTTTCTTTAATAGTCATACTTGGTTTACCCAAATATTGTCGCTTAAAAGCATCAGCATAAGTTTTATATAAAGAACAACCAGGAGGAACTTTAGCAAGTCTTTTCATGTATTCTTGTGAATGTCGAGTCCATTGATGATTAATTTCTGGAATAGGAGTTAATTCTGGAAGGTCAGAAATTGCTGATTCAATTGGTTTATATTGATGGGGTAATAGTTGAGGTTTTGGATAAGGATTTATCATGCCAAATTTATTGGCAATAAAAATAGTTCTAGGGCGAATTTGCGAAATTCCATAAGCAGCAGATTCTAGAATTGCTACAGATACATTAGAATAACCAATATCGATAAATGCTTGACAAATTTATTTTTGAACACCACCTTTTTTCATAGTAATAATTCCAGGCACATTTTCCATAACAATATACCAAGGACGAATTTAATTAACTACTCTCACAAACTCTCGAAATAAATTATTTATAGGGTCATCAGGATTATGTTTTCCGGCAACTGAAAAACCCTGACATGGAGGACCTCCTACTACTAAATGTATTTCTGGTGAACCAATTTGATTGAGCCATTCTGTAGAATTAAATTCTTTGATATCCCCAAAATGATGAGATGTAGGAAAATTTTTTCTATGGGTTGCTGATGCTATAGAGTTTTCTTCAACACTTGCTATTGGTTTAAATCCTGCTTGCACTAAACCTTCTGTTATTCCTCCAGCACCGCAAAACAAGTCGATAAATTTATAATCAGATTTCAATATGTGTTTCTCTTCAATTTTAATGAATTTTTTATATGGGTCGCTGTCATTATTATTTAATTCATATTGATTTTTTTCATAACGTTCTAGTTTTGCTTTTTTATGAGAATTTTTATCGTTTTGATTCTCTAAATTAGGAAATAAAGATAGTTGTTTTCCTTCCATTAAATTTTATCTGTATCTGTATGTTTTTTAGTATAGTAAAGAATCAGAAAATCTACAACTTTCTGCTGTTGTGCTGAAGCTAATTTTTTCAGTATTTCTCAATTATACCGCAATTAATTTCTATTATTAGACATCTCTAATAATCAAAAATAAAATCAATTATCCCACTCTTATTCATCAATTCTTTCTCCCTGCTCCCTGCTCCCTACTCCCTATGGGTGGAGGAGATGTCTATATGATAGAATTTTTCCCTCCTAGTTAAATTTCTATTCAAACTCTGGTGCCCACACTTCTGCTACAGGTAATTTCCATCCAGGTAATATTTCTGCTACTTCTAAAACATCTCTATCTCTGAGGACAATTTTTTCTCTCATAAACCGATAAACTTCCATTGTCCGATTGCGGGGATTTACTAATACACCGACAATAGTTCCTAACTCTAGAAAATCTTGTATTTTCTCACGCAATTGTGGTAACTTATCGTTCTTAGATTTCACTTCAAAAATTAGGTCGGGAACTAATTCTGCATAATCTTCTGTAGGACGAGGTAATTTTTCTGCACTAATAAAAGAAGCATCTGGTGCCCGGATATCTCCATCTGCATTTGGTAAGCGAAAACCTCCACTAGAAGCAATAACTCTACCTAACTTTCGAGGTCTTACCCAGTTTCGTAACTGAGCAACTATTTCTGCTGCTACTTCATCTGATTCTAAACCAGAAGGACTCATAACAATAATTTCTCCACTTACTAATTCCATCCGATAATCTGGATAGTCTACTTGTAACTTTTTTAAATCTTTAACTGTTAAACCTGACATAGTTATCTCTCCTTTTTTTGTGCTTAATTAAATGTTAAAATATCCCTCCCTCACCGAATAATTAAAGTGGAAGTCTCTGAGTTAAAGAAAAAATAAATCTAACAAATTCTTTTAGTCAATCCTTTTCTTTTAAGAATAGGTAATTATTAATTTTTCAAACCCTAAACCTAAGACCCACAATTTTCGTTTTTCTTATCTCTTTCTTCTTCCTTCACTAATAAGTTTTAAACACAACTCCCGAAAATGTTCTCCTCGTTGTTCAAAATTTTGATACTGGTCGAAACTTGCACAAGCAGGAGACAATAATACAACTTTTGCATCATATTTTTTTGCCAATGCTGCACCTCTAATTACTGCTCGCTCCATTTCTCCTACTATTTCATAATTATGAAAGTTAATTTTTTGTAGTCTCTTGGCAAAAGTTTCAGCGGCATCACCTATTAATAAAACAGCAGCAACTTTTTCCTTAATTCGTCGCAACCAATCATTATCATTACCTTCTTTAGCTTCCCCACCAGCAATTAATAACACAGGTTCAGGTACAGCACTTAAACCAACTGCTGCTGCATCATAATTTGTTGCTTTACTATCATTGAGAAAATCTACTCCATTCCAAGTGCAAATATATTCTAAACGGTGGGGTACACCAGGAAATGTTTTCACCGCTTCAGCGATCGCCTCTTTTTCTATTCCTGCTAATTTCGCTACTGCCACTGCCATCAATAAATTCTGCTGATTATGATTTCCCAACATTGGCAGGGACTCCACAGAAACTGTTTTTTCCCCTCGCGCTACTACCCACCCATCCTCAATGTAAATTCCTTTGGCAATATCTCCCACTAAGTTAGCTTTACCTTTGATACTTGTCCAGTGGGCATTATCTCCAAGATTAGCTGCATTTTGACTTATATACGAGTCGTCACTATTTAAAACTTGTGTTTTAGAGCGATTTAATAAGGCTGCTTTGATATTAAAATAATTTTCTATTGTATGGTGGCGACTCAGATGATCGGGGGTTAAAGTAGTCCAAACACCAATTTGAGGTGCAAGGGTACTAGATGATTCTATTTGATAGCTGCTAATTTCTGCAATTACCCAATCTGGTGGAGTTTCTAATAAAGCTAATTCACAGGCAGCATAGCCAATGTTACCACAGGCAGGAGCATTCAATCCTGCGGTCTTAAAAATTGCAGCAACTAAAGAAGTAGTAGTAGTTTTGCCATTAGTACCAGTTATCCCTACCCAAGGGGAAGATTTGAGATATCGCCATGCTAGTTCCATTTCTCCAATAGTTTCAATTCCACTTTCTCTGGCGCGTTGGAGTGAGGATATATCCCAAGGTACACCGGGACTAACAACGATTAAATCTAAAGATGTTTCCGGTTCAAACGAATAACCTAATTTAACAGTAATACCTTCTTGAGTTAATTGTTTTTGCTGTTGTTCAAGAGAGTCGGATGTATTGCGATCGCTCAGTTCCACTTCCCAACCATTTTTCTTGAGCAGTCGCGCAGCAGCAATACCTGATTTTCCTAGACCAATAATATGAGTTTTTGGCATAATAAATATTTTTTGGTAGATATTTTGGTAAATTTACAAATTACCAAATGATAGTTATTTTTATTTTACAGCAGAGTGGGCTAAAAAGCTTTTGTTGGGATGACTTTTCTCATCGTTAGATATCTCCAGAAAAGAGGGAGTAGGGGGTAGGGAGTAGGGGGAAATAATTGATAATTTCTATGTGATAATTTATTTTATTTTTTATGATTAGAGATGTTTATTAAAAACTGACAATTTTAACTTTCATAATTTCAACAAAAGCACTATTTATAGGGGTAACTATAGAGGCATTTCCTGGCAAAAAAAATCAAAATAATTGTCCCAAATTATTGCTTAATTAGTCTATAGCAGTAGGGTACGTTAATGAAATGTAACGCACCTAATTAGTTAATATTACTAATTTTTGCAATTAGACACTAGCTATGTCAGTCCAGTAGAGTGCATTAATGAAATGTAAGACACCTAATTAGTATTTCCTTAACTAAATTTAGTATTTTCTTAACTAATAGTACTAAACCTACGCATCTAACATGGTGTCATGCGACGCATTATTAAATACCTTTGATAGCATATATTTTAGCCATAATAGCGCACCCTAAAATTATGAACTTTGAAGAAAGAGTCAGGAGAATGGGGTCGATGGGAATTCTCACTCCACCAACCGCATTTGCACCGCGGGTGACGGTGGGGTATAAAACTTATAAGGGATAAAGATAAACCTAGGAATAATTCACCTACGTCACAAAAAATTCTATCCGTATTTTCCTAACTTTTAACTATTTCTCCAAAGTCTGCCAATACTCGTGCATTATTACGGAGTAACCCTAACAAATTTAATCGATTCTGTTTAATTTTCGGGTCTGGGTCCATTACTAAAACACTTTCCGGCCCATCAAAGAAATTACTTACAGTTGGGGCAATTTTTGCCAAACCATCTACTAATTGTTGATAATTTCTGGTTTTTTGAGATATTTTTGTTTGAGGTACTAAATCAACTAAAGCATTATAAAATGCTAATTCTGATTCACTTTTAAACAAGTTTAAATCCACAACTTTTTCAGGTGCAAGTTGTATTTTATCTAACTCACCTTGAGCTGCCAAACGAGTTGAACGGTTTACAGTTTCATAGATTTGGTCAAGCAGACCATTTTGCCGAATATTTTGTAAGAAAATTGCACGGTTCCGTACATCTAATAAATCTTTTAATGCTCGTTCAGTATATTCCGAATCATTATTGCCTAACACCGCATTTACCAGATCGTAATCAATATTTTTTTCCTCTTGTAAAATTGTTTTAATTCGCTGCAAAAAGAAGTCATATAATTGGGGCAATAATTCTGATTCTGCTTCGGGATAAAATTTCGTAAAATCTACAGCAATTTGTGCTAATAACTGATGTAAATTTATCGATAAATCCGCTGACCAAGTAATATTTACCACCGCATTTGCTGCCCGACGTAAAGCGAAAGGGTCTGAGGAACCTGTAGGTAACATTCCCAATCCAAAAATACTTACCAAAGTATCAAGTTTATCTGCCAAACTCACAACTTGACCGCTAATACTTTCCGGTAAAATATCTCCAGCACCCCTAGGCAAATAATGTTCAAAAATTGCAGTTGCTACAGCTTCATTTTCCCCACAAGCACGAGCATATTTTTCTCCCATTATTCCCTGTAGTTCGGGAAATTCATAAACCATTTGAGTTACTAAGTCAGCCTTGCAAAGTAGAGCTGCTCTTTCTATATTTTTGCTTTCTTCTTGACTGACTTTTAACTGTTCAGCTATTAACTTAGCTATCTTAACAATACGTTCGACTTTTTTCCGCACCGAACCTAGTTTAGCTTGAAAAGTTACAGCTTCCAATTCAGGTAAATAACTTTCTAATGGTTTAGCTAAATCTGCCTTATAGAAAAATTGCCCATCAGCTAATCTAGCTCTAATTACTCGTTCGTTTCCTTTAGCAATAATCTCTGACTTTTCCGGGTCGCCATTAGAAATAGTAATAAAATATGGCAATAATTCAACTGTTGCTTTAGGAGTTGTTGTGGATTTCAAAACAGGAAAGTAACGTTGATGTGTCACCATAACAGTTGTTGTTACTTCCGAAGGCAAAATCAAAAATTCTTCATCAATTTTACCAACTACTGCTGTCGGCCATTCGACTAAATTTGTAACTTCTGCTAATAATTCTGTCGGAACTTCTGCTGTTCCTTGAACTTTTTTAGCTACAGTTTGTATTTGTTGTTCAACTTGACTCTTTCTTTGTTGAAAATCTACTTCTATATAAGCTTTTTTCAAAACTTCTGCATAATCTTTTGCCTGCTCAATTTCTATAGATTCAGGATGTAAAACTCGATGTCCGTACGAGACACGACCAGAAGTAATTATCTCAGAGCCATTTTCTAAATTTATCGGCAATATTTCCCCATCTAATAATGTTACTAACCATCGAATAGGACGAGGAAATTTAATATCTCCATCTGCCCAACGCATAAATCTTTTACCTTCAAGTTTATTAATCCATTCAGGTACTAATTTTATCAGAATTTCTGCTGTTTGTTTACCCTTAATTTTTTTATTGACGAAAACAAAATCACCTTTTTCAGTCGGGCGTATTTCCAGGTCTTTTAATTCTATTTCTTGTTTTTTAGCAAAGCCTTCCACCGCTTTTGTAGGTTTACCATCTTTAAAAGCTGCTTTTGCCGGAGGACCTTTAATTTCTTCTTCTCGGTCTGGTTGTTGAGTAGGTAAATTGTTGATGACGACAGCTAAACGTCTGGGTGTGGCATATATTTTAATCCCATCATTTGTTAAGAATGCCTCACTCAAGGCAGTAGGGATAAGTTTTTCCCACTGTGATATAGCTTCAGAGACAAAAGTTGCGGGTAATTCTTCTGTACCAATTTCTAATAAAAATGTCGGCATAGCAAAATATTGACAGATTTGGATATTATTATACCGTTTCACTAAAGTCAAAAGTCAAAATTCAAAAGTCAAAATTTAAAAGTGATATTTTAAGTACTTAAAACTTCTACTATACAGTAATCTCAGCTTATTATTTGACTTCATCATTTACCAACTATTTGTCACATTTTTTAAGTGAAATGGTATTAGTTAATTAGGGCTTGCTGATTAAATCTAAAAGTATTTACAGATAAAGGTTTTCGCCTTTTTGGAGCCTTTAAAAAGTGCCTGGTTTTCAGCTCTTCATGCTCAAAAAGGAGCGTATTTTAGGCGCATAGTTAGGCAGAAAAATCAAAGGACAATTCTTACTGCTACCTCCTCGTTCATTCCCTTTTCTCCTGTCTTCCCCTCCACGGTCGGGGTTAGGGGTGGGTTGTCTCCTACCCTTACCCATAAGACTTTTTCAGCAAACCCTAATTACAACAGTTTACCGAAAAATTGAGTTTAAAGCTTTCCCCTTCTAATATCAAATCTCACGCATTTTTGCTACATCTTCTTCAGCGGGGGAGTAGGGGAGTGGGTAGGGACGTTGCATGCAACGTCCCTACAGGGAGAAGTAAACATAAGAATAATTAACAATAACTGGAGTGCTAATTATCAAAAAAGTTATTCAATCTGTATTAATTACTTAATAATTTAAGTGTCATTTAAGTTAAGTATTCTTTTTTCATGCTTGGTATAAAACCAAATATCACACATTTTTGCTGCGTCTTCTTGAAAGCAGGCAATAGTAGGGACGTTGCATAAGTGGTGGTGTATTGTCCCGCAACGTTTGTTAGGAGGTAGGGCAGTGGGAGCATCTTACTCCCGTGCCTAGTATTCCTTTTTGCTGTATACCATTATGCTTCTAAGGACTATCAGACCTAAGACCGTTTCACTAAAGTCAGAAGTGATACTTTAGGTACTTCAAAGCTAGGCATTGCTGAGGGGCGGGATGAATATTCAGTGGGGTGGGTATCCTGCCTGGGGTGAAAATATAAGGAACGGGGAACGGGCAAGATGCCCCCAAACACAAAACTATTAAAATCATCCCGCATTTATGCAACGCCCAAAGCTATACTCTACAGTAATTTCAGCTTATTATTTTACTTCATCAGTTACCAACTATTTGTGACATTTTTTAAGTGAATTGGTATTAAGACCTAAGACCTACCACCTAACACCTAATTCTGTGCAGTCTTAAATAAAATTGGTATAAGTTATAAGTTTTCAATTAACTATTCTATGACTATTATTTGTATTTTTAAATATTCTATAATTATCTGGAATAAATATTTTTCATCTTTATAAAAAAGCATAATTTTTAATTAACATCTGCTATTTTTTATACCATAATTAATCTTCTACTATAAGCTCGTAAATATATCATATTGAAGTTAGTTAAGCCAATAATAAGTAAATTCTTAATCCAGCACATACCTCTGGCAAAAATAAAAATTCAATCCTTTTTTCTTTCTAAATATTTATCTTTCCGGTCTTCCATCACCTATTCAGCAACTCTGGCAACAAGTTTAACTATTTTGTGTCTGAAGAGACAGACTTCTTAAGCAAGACAATTTATTTAGCGATCGCTTTTATTCCCTATTATGTATATTAGTTAATAGTTTGAATACAAAATCATAACCGTACTTGGGTACTAATAAGTACATCCTGGAGACAAAAAAATTTTGTGAACCATAAGCATAAGATCAGGGTTATAATTATGGTTAAAGATGTAGACTAAAATTATGCCAATAACTTGCACTTGAGCCATCAATATTCATAACTCTGATGTTTGAAGCCAAACACTGAATAATCCGAAATTGAGTCAGGCAAAAATGAAGAAAATACTCAAGCACTAAAATATGTAACTTCTACCTCTACCTATTTACTATTTAAAGTATTTATTCTCATTCAATTCTCAGCAAATAGTATCTACCTATTCAATTTTATCTCTTACTTTAGGGCTGATTAGGCTAAAATAGAATTTGATGAAAATATATAAAGTTGTTCTTCAGGTGAGAGGCCATGATATTTGAATAACTCACAGACTTGTAACTTAAATTTTCCTATCATAAATGTTAGAAAGAGAACTCCCGTTATAATCGCGAGATTTAACTGTGAGAGTGTCAAAGAAATTCAATTATGATTATGTCCAAAGCAAAAAATTGGGTAACCAAAGACATTCGTATAATAATGCTTGCATAAGCAAACATTACCATGAGGTATATTCCTCTACCCCAGAAACACTCTAGCTTACTATAAAGTCACACTATGACCACTTTCAATATGTACATGGCTGCCGCAACCAAAACTAAAAGCACTGATGTCTGCACTTATAGAGAGATTGCTAAATTGAACACATCAGCAATTATGGCTTGTGGGTTGACAATGACCTACCAATCTGGAAAACAGTCATACCAGGTACTGAAGAATATTGACTTGACAGTAAACAAAGGTGATGTCCAGTTATTGATGGGACCATCTGGTTCTGGTAAAACTACTTTGCTGTCAATCTTAGCAGGATTATTAACACCCACATCTGGTAGAGTCTGTCTCCTGGGACAAGAAATCACTAAAATGTCCAGAAGCCAACTAGCCAAGTTTAGACTTAAGAATATTGGCTTTATCTTTCAGGGATTTAATTTGTTCCCTGCATTGACGGCAACAGAAAATATAGAAGTGGCTCTGAATATGAAGGGTATTAAAGGTAAGGCAGCAAAACATGAAGCTCAAATACTTTTAGAGCAAGTAGGACTAGCACCTCAGGCCAAGTTACATCCAAGAGATTTGTCTGGTGGCCAAAAACAAAGAGTGGCTATTGCCCGCGCACTATGTGGCAGTCCTAGAGTTATTATGGCTGATGAACCCACAGCAGCATTAGATTCTCACAGTGGTCATACAGTTATTGAGTTACTGCGTCGTCTTGCTAAAGAAGGTGGTTGTACAGTATTAATGGTCACTCACGATCCTAGAATAGTAAGTTCTGCTGATAGAGTAGTTTATCTTGAAGATGGGGTTGTACAGGAAAATAAACAACTATCCGATCATATTCTGTAATTTTAGTAATATATTCACATCTAGAATTATTGTAACTTTCCAGATATTAATCTAACCCTGGGAACTCATTTTTTTTGTTTACTTTTCTTTTTCTTTGTTTTTGTTGGCTACTTCTGTATTGTTTTATTTAATTGTAAAATTTGTTCCTCGATAACACCCTTGAAAAGAAGTTAAATTAGTATTAGTAATTTGCTCAAGCTTAGTTACTAATGAGGTAGTACTAGGATGGTGGTGAAATTTATTCCACTGATAGGCAAATTCACCAATATAGCTACCTGTTCCTTGATAACTAAACTCTTCTATAGGTATCCCAGAAATACCAGAAATTTCTTGGTCATGATATCCATTAATAATTACTTTCTCTAATTTAACTTCTTTACCCAAACTAACATTCCAATGTACAGGTTCATAAGAAGAGAGAGCTAAAATGACAGGCTGATTTTTTCTTTCTATTTTGACATTAATTATGCCTGTGGGATGATATCCACCATAATGATCTGAGCGTGCCTCATAAACACCTACCAAGTGTAACTCCTTCTCTCCATTAGAAGTATTAAAAAAAGATGAAAAATTATTACTACCTCCAACACCACAGGTAAAACCATCAACTACTGCTGTAGGCAATTCATTTTGATTAGCTTGCTGTTGAAATTTTGACCTCATTAATAACCAGCTACCAAAAGTAATACTAGCTATTAAAACACTGGCAGTTATCACAATTAAAGATTTAATATTTTGGTCAAATAAGTTTATTCTAAGTCGTTTCTTTGGAGAATAATTAAAATTTTGACTAACCTCAGAAACTATATCTGCTTTTTCATCCAGACAAGCTAATAACTTTAAACTTTCTGGTTGTTCTAACATAGTAGAAACAATTTTTGCTGTTCCTACATATAGATTTCTATTTTTTCTATCTACAATTAACCAATATTGATCGGTTTCATTTAACTGATAATCTTGTACTTGAGAATTTACCAGAGGATGCTGAAGAAAAATCTGCCAAGCAACACTAATACCAGCACCGATATTTTTACCGTCATTGTACATAACTTGGTCAATTTCTGGTTCCCAGTGAAAAGCTACCCAGGGATGGTTAGATTTATATCCTAATGACTTTTCTAACTGTGGGTTGGCAGTAAAATTTAAGAGTTTGACGAGATTAGACATACATCAGTTTCCAACTTGATGAACTGCAGATGGGCGAGACAGTTGGGCTTTTTTGGAGAGATTTTTTCCGCTGCTGACATCAAACGTTAGGCAGACTTCTATAGCTCAATTCAGCAACGCCTAATTAGGGTTTACGCTCAAAAGTCTTTTAGTAGGGGTAGGAGACAACCCACCCCTAACCCCGACCGTGGAGGGGAATACAGGAGACAGGAGACAGGAGACAACCCACCCCTAACCCCGACCGTGGAGGGGAGAAATGGATCGGGAGCGAGGAGGTAGGAGTAAGAATTTTCCCCAGATTGTTCTGCCCAACTATGCGCCTAAAATACTAACTTTTTGGGCATGAAGAACTGAAACAGGCGCACTGCAATTCGACCCCAAAAAAGCACTTGTCTTTAATATGTCAATGCTTTTAGATTTAATCAGCAACGCCTAATTTTTTTGTAGTAGGGGTGAAACTGTGATATTAAGTTTACCCCTCAATTTTATCAATCAAAACAAACCAATATTCAATTCACAGCAACCAACTTCATTGCCAAAATTTTATTAATAGTATCTTCAACAGCTTTATCTGGGGTTGAAGCACCAGAAGTCACACCCACAACTACCTCACCTTCAGGCAGCCAACCTGCGGATATTTTCACCTCATTTCCTAAAGGTTTATGTTCAATTCTATTCCCAGATAAAATCCTGTTAGCACCATCAATATGATAGGAAGGAATGCCATTTTCTATTGCCATTTCCTGTAAATGAGTAGTATTAGAAGAATTAAAACCTCCTATTACTACCATTAAATCTAACTTTTCATCGAATAAACCCGCCATTGCATCTTGCCGTTCTTGAGTCGCGTCGCAGATAGTATTAAAATTTTGATAATGCTCATTTAATTTATCTGGTCCGTACTTTTTCATCATTGTTCGTTCTAGCAACTTTCCTATTAGCTCAGTTTCACTTTTCAGCATAGTAGTCTGATTAGCAATACCAATTTGTTCTAAATCTAAATCCGGATCGAAACCTTCAGAATGAGCTAGTTTAAACTTATCCATAAACTCATCACGGTTGCCACCATTGAGAATATAATTAGAGACATATTCTGCCTGCGATC
Source organism: Okeania sp. SIO2F5 (assembly GCF_010692685.1). NCBI lineage: Bacteria > Bacillati > Cyanobacteriota > Cyanophyceae > Oscillatoriales > Microcoleaceae > Okeania > Okeania sp. SIO2F5. Next base: position 54,295 of record NZ_JAAHGU010000008.1, read on the forward strand.
TATTCAGAACTATCAAATATTTATCAGCAAAAGAGCTAGTAGCTATAGTTTCTGCATGACTATATTTACCGTGAATAATAGAAGTAAATTTTTTCTTTTTATGTTTTTCTACGCTATTCCAAACTTTAGAAACCCAAGGGCAAGTAGTATCAACAATTTGGCAATTTTTATCCTTTAATATTTGCATTTCCTGAATACTTGCACCAAAAGCAGGTAATATTACAACATCATTATCTCCAACTACAGAAAAATCTTTTTTACCATCAATTACAGGGATAAATTTAACTTTCATATCCCTCATATCTTGATTAACAGAAGGATTATGAATTAGTTCATAAGTAATCCAAATTTGTTGGTTAGGAAAATGTTGACGAGTTTCATAAGCTATTGCTACTGACCTTTCAACACCCCAACAAAAACCAAAAGCTTTTGCGAGTTTGATAGTAACATCCCCTTTTTGCAGGGTATAATCATTATCTCTAATTTGTTGGATTAAGTTACTTTGATAAACAGACTGCATAACTGTGGCAACTTCTTCCCCATGACCAAACCCTTTGCGGTTATAATTCTCAGATTTTTTTAGTGCTCTGGTAAAAGCTTTTGTATCCATGATTATTTTCAACCCTTGATAAATCTCTTTTATCTTATAGCAATTAGTACTTATAGCGTTACGGGTAGGGAGCAAGAACTAGGAAAGAGGAAGCAGGAATGATAGAGAAAAAAATGTTTTGATCTCTAATTAAGCAGACATGGTATAAATTACACATAAACTGGGAAGTCGATGGGCAGAAATAAATATAATATGTTCCTAGTTTAGGAGATTTTATAACTACCTAATACCGGAAATAAAATTGGTATGATTTTCTGAATATTCCACATTCCACATATGAGTATAATCAAGTATTACAAAAACTGGTAAACCGCTAATTATTTCTATCAAAGTCAAAAAAAATAGTTACCGAAAAATTCAGTTTAAAGCTTCCCCATTTTAGGGTGTAATTTGTGTTTTGATATAAAAAGTGGAAAGTTATCCAAGCACTTTGAGAACTAAAATTATGGAGTTTTGCATAAAAAGGCTTATGTTATAGAAAAACTCTTTACCTTAAAATAATGGCCTAAAATCCCCGATTTTAAGGGTATAAAAAGCTGTCGATCTTCGGAGCTTCCTGTAGGGTAGGATGGCTAGGAAACCTGCTCTTGCAGAGCCACTCCGCTAACGCCATATCCAATCGACCAAGAGAAAGAATATTTCAGATTTCAAGCCTCTTGTTTCAGCTAGATGTACTGATAACTGATAACTGATAACTGAAATTACTTATACCAACTCTCAAAAGTAATGCTTTACTTAAGTAAAACTTCAGTTATTAAATAATTAATACAGACAAAATCCATTTTTGCTAATTAGCAGCTCAGTTAATATTAATTATTTTTATGTTTACTCTGTAGGGACGTTACATGCAACGTCCCTACTCCCCCACTCAATAAAATGTAGAAAAGTTTTTGAGAAATGGTATTACATAGAATCCGGTTATACAGTATATGTTTATAATTCTATCCACACTTCAATATTAAATCTCCCCCTAACCCCATATTCCCGTCCTGGGAGGGGTTATATCATGTTCGGACGGGTCAGTTATATTGAAGAAGGAGACAGGAGACAGGAGACAGGAGACAGGAGGAAAATTACATGGGGATTCGCTCCCCCAAGTAATTTTGAACACCTTGTAGACGGTGGGGTATTAAACCCACAAAGAAAATGATAAAATTGAAGGACTCCGGGTATCGACAGTACCAAACAAATACTTAAATTATCAATACTATTCTCGAATATTTGTTCTTTTTCTCCAATATTTCCTCCTGACTCGGTCCTCCAGACTCCTGACTCCTCACAACAGTCATTTATAAGTATTCAACCGAACATGATATTAGGGGTTGGTCCCCATATCCCCACCCCCAAATATATGATAAGTATTCAACCGGATTTAATATTACTGGGGTTCTTCTAATCTCATTTTGCTATACATTTGGATCGCCGTACTCCAAATTTGATAACCATTATCATTTAGATGCAGACCATCGGTACTAAGATCCCCTCGGAGAAAACCTTGAGAGTCTGTAAATAGTGGGTGAAGATTTAAAAAAAATGCTCCTTCATCATCAGCTAACGCTTTTAGGTTACGATTTATTCTTCTGATGCGACTATTAGGTAGTTGTAAAAGATAATCGCGACCTTCCCAGATAGCCGCCTCTCCACTATGGGGTAAAATAGATTGGATAACTATTTGACTCCCAGGATGAATGTATCGTAATTCGTTAATAATTCTTCTTTGATTTGCTAAAATCGCCCAATCGCTTTCTCCATGAATTAAATCATTAATACCAATCATCACAAAAATTGTTTCTGGCCTCGTACTATCAAATAAATAAAGTCGCTTCAATAGGCCAGACGAAGTTTCTCCAGAAATTCCTTGATTTAACCAGGTTCTATCTCTAGGGAGAAGTTGCGATGGAAACCAAAGACTCAAAGAATCTCCCACCATAACAGTTAGACGATCAGGACGATTTTTAGCTGCAGCGATCGCCTCTCGCTGTAACTGTTCTACCCATTGTGCATAAGTCCATTTATGGTTTCTGCCAATAGCCAGAAGCTCTTTCCTCGCTTCCCCAAATAGTGGACTTGGTCTATTAGTTCTAATCCTATCAGTAGCATAGTTGATTGTAGCATTTGCTTGAGGCTCTTCTGACAATTTGTAGTCATTCATAACTAAAGTGGCCACTGTTAATAACAGTAGCCCGTTAGCAGCTAAAGAACACCAAGCCCAAGTTGGAACATTTTTAGATAAAGTAAACACCGTAGCTGAATTAAATTAGTCTCCGATACTGAAGTAACTGATTTATGGCTATGGCTATTTTACCTAGAATTTTCCCATTAGTGTTTTTGCACTATGCCAGTACCAAGGGCATCAGGTTCCTTCATAAACCCTGTATAAGCTTCCATACCATGTTCAGCAATATCCAAGCCTTCAAATTCTTGTTCTCCATGGACACGAATACCTGTAGTAGCTTTCAAAGCCAGCCAGAAGATAGTACTCATAATCACTGTAAACAATCCTACAGAGATAATACCTATGGCCTGAGTCAAAATATTAGCATCTTCAACGAAAATACCAACAGCTAAAGTACCCCAGATTCCACAGACTAAGTGAACTGATGTGGCACCTACTGGGTCATCAACTTTCAACTGGTCAAACAAAGGTACAGAAAACACAACAATGATGCCAGCAACAGCACCGATAATTACTGCCTCTAAATAAGATACGCCATTACAACCTGCTGTAATACCTACCAGTCCAGCTAAAACGCCGTTAATAATCATTGAAAGGTCTGGCTTACCATCTTTCAACCAAGATGTAATAGTTGCGGTAGCTCCCCCTGCTGCTGCTGCTAAATTTGTAGTTACGGCGATATAGGCCACATTTTCGTTTGCTGCTAGTTCTGAACCAGGGTTAAAGCCAAACCAGCCGATCCACAGAATTAAACAGCCCAAGGTAGCAAAACCCATATTATGACCAGGAATAGCTCTCGGTTGGTCATCCTCATCATATTTGCCCATTCTTGGCCCTAAAATATATGCTCCGACCAGTGCTGCCCAACCACCCACTGAGTGGACTGCTGTTGAACCGGCAAAATCACCGAAGCCCATTTCAGCTAGCCAACCACCACCCCAGATCCAATGTCCGGTAATGGGGTATGAAATACCTGTGATTAACAAGCTAAAGAATAAAAAGGCACTAAATTCAATCCTTTCAGCTACAGCGCCAGAAACAATGGTGGCTGCCGTAGCGGCAAAAGCTGCTTGGAATAGAAAAAATACAGGCAATGGTAAACCAGAAGGAAATGGGTCTAGTCCGTAGCTAGTAGCTTCCCCAGTTAGGAAAAAACCACCCCCACCAATGAAGGGATGGTCCCCAGCAAACATTATGGAAAATCCTATAGACCAATAAACTAATGTAGCTAAGGCAAATACAATTAGGTTTTTTGCTAAAATATTAACTGCATTTTTATGACGACAAAAACCTGTTTCTAACATTCCGAAACCAGCATTCATAAAAATCACAAATATTGAAGCTACCAAAATCCATATTGAGTCTAATACCCCTTTGACATACTCTGGGGTTAATTCTTGGTCTTGAGCTGTGGCAGCTCCTGCCCATAACGCAATAATTATGAATACTAGGGGTATGCAGGCTAATGTCGCAGGGGAAAACCATCTTGTCCGATCTAACCTGTTTATCAGTGCTGTCGGTTCTAAGAAACTGCTATATCTTGCTGATAATAACTGTTTCTTTTTTGTTCTATTGTTCTTGAACTTTACTTTAGATTTCATTGTGAGAACTAATTAATAGTTTACAAGTGAAAATAGCGCATCAATTCTTGTATAGATTTTCTGTATCTCTTGCTACTTTTATTTGATTTAGTAGCAATAGCTGTTTGAGTCTTTTCACAAAAGTCTCTGCCTGTAACAATACCAATTATTTGTCAGATTTTTGCTCTCAAATGTTTGCAATTTAATTAAATTTGTGTTAAATATTCCTGGTACCCCATTTCCTCTAATTTAGTTTGTTTGTCCATTACTGATTCAGCTAGGGTCTGACGATATTTTTGGACTCGTTCTAATAATTCTGGTTGGTGGGATGCTAATATTTGAATTGCTAATAAACCAGCATTTTTAGCATTGCCGATCGCTACTGTGGCTACTGGTATTCCTCTTGGCATTTGTACTATAGAGTATAGGGAGTCTATACCTTGTAATGTTCTGGTTTGTACAGGGACACCAATTACCGGTAGTGGCGTTAAAGATGCGACCATCCCTGGTAAATGTGCTGCACCACCCGCTCCGGCAATTATGACTTTTAATCCTCTTTGATGGGCAGTTTGGGCATATTCAAACATTCTCTGGGGCGTGCGGTGGGCAGAGACAATGGCGACTTCTGAGGGGACTTCAAATTCTTCACAGATAGCGATCGCTTCTTTCATTGTGGGCAAGTCTGAGTCACTGCCCATAATAATTCCGATGATTGGGTTCATATTTATAGGAGTTTTCATTAAAAATACAGAGATTTTAGCTTAAAGGCAGAAGGCAGAGGGCAGAGGGCAAAAGTTTTGTAGTCTACCTTTGTGAAAAGAAAATTTTTATAATATCATCAGGACTTACGCAAAGGCACTATGTATAGAGTATGATAACTATTGTCCAATAGTTGTGAGCGCTATATATAGCATATCTGCGTAAGTCCTAATCATGTCCGGATAATTAGCGATCAAAAAACTTTCTCCTTTTCCTCCTCTTCTTTCTTTCCTCCTGACTCCTGACTCCTAACTCCTAACTCCTGACTCCTGACTCCTGACTCTTTCATCGTTATTCCCAGAAACCAGATTTTTTTAATCATGTTTAGAGGCTTTTCCTAATCCTAAACTACTTAATATAAATAACCCGAATAATATCGACGGTTCAGGAACTGCTTCAATGCGATTAAAGGTTATAGGTGTGCCAAATAACAGATTACCATTACCATCAAAAATACTATCTAAAGAGTCAATACTATTAGGCTGAATAACAATATCAGAAACAACTTTACCTCCAGGAAAAGTCGTTGAACAACCTTCAGGGTCGTTAGTCCCTACATAGGTATTAGAAACAAAAGAAAGGTTGACTTCACAGTTAAAATCATCTAAATTTGTAGCATTAATAAACTGTTCATATTCAGGGCGATCGCATAAACCAAATAAAGAAGTTTCGTTGAGGAAACGATTAATACTAATAGTAACTTGAGAGTCATTATTACTAAAAAAAGAATACAAGCGCACCCGAAAAGGAAATCCTCCTGTTGTTTGTTCTAAATAAACAGTTTCTGTATTTTCCATCAGGTCACTGCCAATAAGTTTAACCGGACAATTTGACATTGTAATCTGAGGAATCATAGGATTATCAGCAACCTGTTTAGTATTATCAAATAAGCCAGTGAACCATTGTGATACCTGCTCCACTTGAAATAAAATGGGAGGCATCATAGTTGCAGCATGACTTTTTTGAGCAAATGTCACACTTAAAAGTAGAGTGCTTAGAGTACAAAATTTAAGTTGATTTATCTGCATTTTTCTACACTTCTTTTCATCAAAAATATCTTATTAAATTGCCACCTAGTTTAACACAGATTCTAATATTTTCCTAACTCTAATTTTTCTTAAAATTTTAATTTAATTAGGTGAGCATAAATAAACGTAATATTAAAGGGCGGGTTTTTAGAACTCGACCGCGCTGAAGTCAAAGCTTTCAGTTAAACCCACCCCTACAATTTTTTAACGTTTAATTACTGAAAAATTGTGGGTATGCGCCTCCCCTTTTAAGGGGATAATAAAGAAAAATTTTCATGATTAGTCAATCCTCTCCTTTTTAAAGGAGAGGTAATTGTTAATAATTAATAATTAATAATTAATTGTTGAAATCTACCTACTTAAGCTCGTGAATTTAACTACTAGAATTATTAACGCTAAAGTTCCTGGTTATCAAAACCTACAGCAGATTTTAATCGACTCTACTGGCAAAATTAAACAAATTATCTCTCAAACAGAAGAACTTTTACCTACCGCATCTACCACTATTGATGTTCAACAAGATTGGGTTTCTCTCGGTGGGTTTGACTTACAAATTAATGGTGCTTTAGGTTTAGCTTTTCCGGAAGTAGATGCAAATTCTACTACTAAAATACAGGAAATTTGTCAGTATTTATGGCAGCAAGGAATAGATGCTTTTTTACCCACTATTGTCACAACTTCTATAGATAATATTCAGCGATCGCTCCAAATCTTCCACAATTTTGCCTCACAACCTCAAGACCCAGAAATGGCAAAAATTTGGGGCGTTCATTTAGAAGGTCCTTTTCTCAATCCAGAAAAGCGAGGCGCTCATCCATTGGAATATTTACTACCATTAACGCTCAAAAATGTCAAAGAAGTTTTGGGAGAGTATGCTGAGATAGTTAAAATCATTACTTTAGCTCCAGAATTAGACTCCACAGAAACAGTTATTCCCTATTTAAAAAATCTAGGAATTACAGTTAGTTTAGGGCATTCTCAAGCCACAGCAAATGAAGCAGAAAAAGCTTTTAAACTTGGAGCTTCAATGGTGACTCATGCTTTTAATGCGATGCCGAGTTTACATCATCGAAAACCAGGTTTATTAGGGGCAGCAATTACAAATTCGGATGTTATGTGTGGTTTAATTGCTGATGGTCAGCACGTCTGTTCAACAATGATAGAAATTTTGTTGAAAGCGAGTCAATATCGGCAGGGAATATTTTTGGTTAGTGATGCTTTATCGCCCTTGGGATTACCTGATGGAATTTATCCTTGGGATACTAGAGAAATAGAAGTTAAAAATGGTACGGCAAGATTAAAAGATGGAACTTTATCAGGAACAACTTTACCTTTATTAGTTGGGGTTAATAATTTGGTGAAGTGGGGAATTTGTGATATTGAGACGGGAATTTATTTGGCGACTATTGCACCCCGGAAGGCGTTAGGAATAGATAGTGAAATTATTGGTAAGTCTGGGAAAAATTTATTGAGATGGAGGGTAACGAAGTCAGAAGTCAGAAGTCAGAAGCGGTGCGACCCCGCGACGACACCAGTCGCAAGGGAACGCGCACCAAGAGAGTCAGAAGTTATTTTTGTAACGAGGATTTGAGTTGGCAGAGAATATTTAGAGTTTGCTGAAAAAAGCAAAATGTGGGAAGTGTGGGGAGGGTGGGAAGACCGAGAAAGTAGTCGGAAGAATTGTTCGGGAGACTTTTTTGTTCCGGAATACTTTTGGAACGGGATACTATCCAAAGGTAAACCAGAGCATCTCAAAAAAAATCTGCTGAAAAATTTGGACAGTAACTTTTACTCCTTTATCATTACATATTGAGCACTACCAAAGTAGGAAGAATTGTTCGGGAGACTTTTCTGTTCCGGAATACTTTCGGAACGGGATGCTACGCAAAGGCAAACCAGAGCGTCTCAAAAAAAAATTTGCTGAAAGCTATCTGTAGGGGGCGCAATTCGGAGCTTTACCTTAGCAAATGCCATTCGCCCCTACTAGATATGGCGCTTGGTGCGTAAGCCTTGTTAGACAAAGCAATATTTTTCTTCTTCCCTCTTCCCTCTTCCCTCTTCCCTCTTCCCTCTTCCTTCTCAATTACAATTTAGTGCCACATTCAGGACAGAAATTATGAGTAACACTATTTTGTGCCCCACAATTACTACAAGTCATGAACTCCACAGCTTGTTCAAGTTGCTTGTGAATAGGTAAACCAAGCATTTGAGCATTATTCTTACCAGGTGCTATCATTGGATAACAATTCTCATCTTTAGTCACACGAACATCCATCAACACAGGTCCATCGTGAGCCAACATTTGAGCGATCGCCTCTTTCAGCTCCTCCCGACAAGAAATCATCATACCTTTAATTCCATAAGCCTGAGCCAACATCACAAAATCAGGCATTCCCACCTCCATATTAGAAGAAGAATAGCGCTCACCAAAAAATGCCTCTTGCCATTGACGCACCATACCCTGCCAGCCATTATTAATAATTACAGTTTTAACATTAATGCCATACTGTGCCAGAGTCCCCAACTCCTGAATATTCATTTGAATACTCGCATCACCAGCAATACAAATCACCTCCCGGTTTGGCAGTGCCACCTTTGCCCCCATAGCAGCAGGCATCCCATAACCCATAGTCCCCAAACCTGCACTAGAGATCCATTGCCGAGGCCCATTTTTCAGAAATTGAGCAGCCCACATTTGATGCTGACCAACATCAGTTGTATAGTAAGCATCTGGAGCCATTTTGCCGATTTCGTTAATTACCTCTTGGGGTGAAATACTATCTGAATGTTGGGGGGCAACTAAAGGATAATCTTGTTTCCAGCGATTAATCTTTTCTAACCAAGGCTGAGTTTGATCGGGATTAACTAAATCTCCTGTTTCTCGACAACGACGCAGCAAGTCTATCAAAACTTGGCGTACATCCCCAACAATAGGAACATCAGGAGTCCGGTTTTTACCTACTTCTGCCGGGTCAATATCAATATGAATTACTTTCGCATGACAAGCAAATTCGTCTAACTTTCCAGTTACCCGGTCATCAAAACGGGAACCAACAGCAATTAATAAGTCACACTCGCTCACTGCAAAATTAGCATAGGCAGTGCCATGCATTCCTAACATTCCTACTGATAGGGGATGATGTTCATTAAAAGCACCTTTACCCATCAAAGTAGTAGTTGCAGGAATATTAAAATGTTCTGCTAATTCTTGAATTTCTGCATGAGCATCTGCGGATATGGCACCACCACCTATATATAGTAGAGGACGCCGTGCCTCTAGCATCAAATTTACAGCTTGGTTAATTTGCCGGGGGTTGCCTTTGACAGTCGGACGGTATCCAGGTAGTTTGATGGAACCTGCTTCCACGGGTTCATAGTCAAATTCTTCCAAACCTACATCTTTGGGAATGTCAATCAAGACTGGGCCAGGACGACCTGTACTAGCAATATGGAATGCCTCAGCAATAATTCCGGCCATATCCCTTGGGTCTCGGACAACATAAGAATGTTTAACAACTGGTAGAGTAATGCCATAAATGTCTGTTTCTTGAAAGGCATCAGTACCAATCATTTTTCGGCCGACTTGGCCTGTAACTACTACCATAGGAATTGAGTCCATGTGAGCAGTAGCTATGCCTGTTACTAAATTTGTGGCTCCGGGACCAGATGTAGCAAAGCATACACCTACTTTACCAGTGGCACGGGCATATCCATCGGCGGCATGAGCCGCTCCTTGTTCGTGTCTGACTAGAATATGCTCTAGGTCTCCTGCTGCTTCTGAACGGTAAAGTTCGTCGTAAATTGGTAATATTGCACCCCCGGGATAGCCAAATATGTGTTTGACTCCATGACGCTTGAGACTATCCATTAGTGCAAAAGCACCCGTTGCTCGTTTTAGGGTAACTTTAGTTTGTAATTGCACAGGCAATTCCTCTCTAGATACTATTATGTATAGTTAAAAGTATAATTTTAATCAAAAATGAGATGTAATAAAAAGTCTTTTTTTACATAATTTATAAAAAACTTTAAGATTTTCTAACAAGAGTAATTTTTTCGGTATTTTTAAGATTTTAGAAGCCTACTCAAAAAACTGCTGAGTAAATGTATTTTTCTTAACAAATCAGGCCCACTTGGCTGCGTTCTAAAAAGATGTCATCCTGATAAACTAGTAAACTAAAAAATTAAGTGTAAGGAGTGAGTAACTTGAAAAAAGTAGAAGCTATTATTCGGCCTTTTAAGCTGGACGAGGTTAAAATTGCTCTCGTTAATGCTGGTATCGTGGGTATGACTGTTTCTGAAGTCAGAGGTTTTGGGCGTCAGAAGGGTCAAACTGAAAGGTATCGTGGTTCTGAATATACAGTTGAGTTTTTGCAGAAACTCAAGGTTGAAATTGTAGTTGAAGAAGACCAGGTGGATATGGTTGTTGACAAAATTATTGCTGCCTCCCGTACTGGTGAGATCGGTGACGGTAAGATTTTCATTGCTCCAGTAGATAGAATTGTGAGAATTAGGACTGGGGAAAGTAATATAGAAGCAATCTAGTTTTAGAGAGAGGTTTTTTCGTGTTAGGTGATAGGTAGTTAGAAGTTACTTTGAGACTTCTGGCAAAGAAAAATTTATGATTTTTGTCTTGTCATTTATTTGATTTTCAATTTGCTTAATAGGTCTAATAATTGAAGTGTCAAAACTTTTTTATACCTCAAAACCTAACATTTAACGTCTAGCTTTTGTTAGACCTTCTAAAAACATTTATTGTAGTTATAGCTGTAGGTTGAATTGAGGGAAAGTAGCTGAAACAAATGTGGTTTTTTTTGTTGAGTATTACTGCCGTTTTATCCAACCTACGGTATATTAATAAATACCAACATCAATGCCAAATTATTTACTTATTTCCTTCAGACGAGCAGCATAATTTTCCAATATTTTCACTCTCTGCTCATCGGTAATCCGAACAGGTGCATATAAAATTTCTGGTGCCAATACATCAAAACCAACAAACTGCAACATTCCTCTATGAATAGGCCTTCACATACTCCCCAACCTATGCGTGGAGTAGATGTCTAATTATTATTAAATTTAAGCAACACCCATTTCTTCCTTCTTCCTGAAATGACCTTTTGCTATAACTAGAGTTTTTGAGTGGAGCTACAGGGTAAAAGCAAAGAAAGTATAAATATTTCTTCAAAACATATTATAAGTATAATTAACTAAAGATAAACCAGGAAAAAATTTGTTCTCCAAATGTTGATTTCTATAATAATTCATTTTTCAAAACTGAATAAAATAATAAAAGTGCAATTTTGAGTTAATTGGGATTGAAAGTTTATATTTGATACAGTTGCTAGAGTGAGGATAGTCAAGATAAATATGAAAATACAGAAGAATCAAGAATATAGCTATCAAGTAGGTAATTATTTAGCATTAGAACATCCCACTTATGTTAGACGCTCGGCAGATAAAGAGTTATTTAATGCTTTGAAGAAAGGTGAATATTGTTATGTATTAAGTTCTCCACAAACGGGAAAATCAAGTTTAAAAATTAGAACAATACAACTTTTGCAAGCAGAAAATATTATCTGTATTGCTTTAGATATGACTAGAGTTAATAATAAACTTTTGACTATAGAAGAATGGTATGAGCAAATAATTTTAACTTTAGAGAAGACTTTTTTATTTCCTCGACATTTCCCGGAATTATGGTGGGAAGAAATGGCATATCTGCCTGGGGATGAAAGATTATTTATTTTTATTGAAGAGGTATTGTTAGTTAATACTCAAAATGAGAAAATAGTAATTTTTATAGATGAAGTTAATGATGAGAGTGTTGTTAATTCGGGCTTTAGTAGTTTAGGGGTATTAATTGATTATTGTATTGAGCAAAGAACAAATAATCCAAAATTTCAACGTTTAACATTTGCTTTGTTAGGAACAACTATACCCGATAATTTAATAGATAGATGTAGATATATTGAACTTAATAGTTTCAAAAAAGAAGAAGTAGCTCATTTAGCGCAGCTATTTAAAGGCATAGTTAAAAAGCCACTACAAGTTATAGAAAAAATATTATATTGGTCGGGTGGACAACCATTTTTAACGCAAAAACTGTGTCAAATAGCGATTGACTATCTGGGAGAAAGAAGAGGAGAAGAAAATTATAATGAGATAGCTTTAATAGAAGATTTAGTAAAAATTTGTGTTATAGAAAACTGGGATTCACAAGACTACCCAATTCATTTCAATAAAATACAAAATCTTTTGCTGAAGAATATACAGAAATCTACCAGTCATTTAGAAATATATCAACAAATATTAAAACATGGTAGATTAAGACCGCCTGGTCAAGATAATCAAAAATTTAAAAATGATGCGATCGCTAATCATCAATGGGAAATTAAAGAGTTATTGAGGTCTGGTGTAGCGAAAATAAATCGTGGTTTTTTAGAGGTATACAGTCCGATATATGCAGAAATTTTTAATCAAGAATGGGTACAACAATATTTACCAACAGTAACTACAGCTCCTCAAACTAATCCTCAAATATTAGAATTAAATGACCAGGAAAAAATATCTCTAATGGTATCTGATTTCTCTAATGAAGAAGGAAGAAGGAAGAAGGAAGAAGGAAGGAATAAAAAGTGGATAGGGACTCAAACCCTAACTAATTATCAAAACCCTGTAGACGGCGGGGTATTAAACCCAAAAGAAAAAGATAATAAAAATAATAATTCAAATGAAATTCAGGTTCAGCAACAACATGAATTAGGGGAAATAACAGCACATAAAAATCAGAATAATTCCCATAATATTCCGCTTAAATTACTAGAGAAACAACAGGAGAAACCAGTACAAAAAAATCAGAATAATCCCAATAATATTCCGCTTAAATTACTAGAGAAACAACAGGAGAAACCAACAGAAAAAATTAATAACAAAGTTCAGAAAAAACAGATAGTTCGGAAAAAAGTCAAAACATCTTCAAATCAGCAGAATAAACTGAAACTAGGAGTGGCGGGTTTAGTTATAGTCTCAATAACAGCAATGACAGTAGTTGGTTGGGCAACTAAACTTTTTAAAGATACACAAAATCAACTTCAAAGAGCAGAATATCAACTAGAAAAAGCACAGTACGAACTTCAAGAAGCACAAGAAGGTACAAAACTAGAACACAAAGGAATTACTGCTTTAAGAAAATTTGAAATTGCAGAAATAGAAGCATTACTATCAGCAATGCAAGCTGGAAAAGAACTAAAAGAATTAGTTGGAGGCGATCGCCCACTTCAATATTATCCAGCTACAAGTCCCATATTTGCCTTACAACAAATACTCAACAATATTCACGAGAAAAATCAAATTCCCAACGTCAAAAAAATTACCATGAGTCCTGATGGCCAACTACTCGCCACAGTTAACAATGATGGTACAGCCAAAATCCTCAAATACTCAGGTCAGTCTGTAGCTCAATTAAGAGGACATCAGGGCAAAGTTTCTCACATTAAATTTTCACCAGAAGGAAACATTCTAGCTACAGCAGGAGATGATAGTACAGTTAGAATCTGGGATTTTCTGGGTAAGCAGCAAGTAGAACTAAAAGGCCATGAAGGTCAAATTTGGCAAATTACTTTCAGTCCTGATGGTAAATATATAGCTACAGCAGGAGAAGATGGCACTGCAAGAATTTGGAATATATCAGGCAAGAAAATAGCGACTCTCAAAAAACATCAAGGTCGAATCTTAGATGTCACATTTAGCCCTGATGGTAAATATATAGCTACTGCTGGATGGGATGGGACTGCGAGAATTTGGAATCGATCCGGAAGACAGTTGGCCAGACTCAGGGGGCATAAAGGTAGCGTCGAAAAAGTAATATTTAGTACAGATGGTCAACGTTTAGCCACTGCTGGATGGGATGGCACAATTAGGGTTTGGCGACGTAGTTCCGGTAAACTACTAACCAAACTTAAGGGAGGTGAAGGCGGGATCTGGAATGTTAGCTTTAGTCCGGATGGCAAAAGTTTGGCTACAGCAGGAGAAGATGGATCAGTCGCGATCTGGGATACTTCAGGCCAAGTATTATCAAAACTTCCTGGACATCAAGGAATTGTCACCAGTGTTAGTTTTAGTCCAGATGGTGAACGTTTAGCTACAGCAGGTAGTGACGGCAGTGTGAAAATTTGGAACAATAATGGTAATTTGTTAGCCAATCTTAGAGGACATCAAGGCAGGGTTTGGGAAGTTAACTTTAACGCTGATGGACAACGACTATTAACTTTGGGAGAGGATGGTACAGGTAGAATTTGGTCACTAGAAGGTAATCACGAGACAACTCTTCAGGGAAACTCCGATATTTTTGGGTCAGTAAGTTTTAGTTCTAATAGTCAGAAATTAGCAACAGCAGCAGTTGATGGTACTGCCCGCATCTGGGATATTTCGGGAAAACCTTTAGCTCAATTTAATGGATATCTGGGAATGTTTGGGGATATGAGTTTTAGTCCTGATGGTCAACGTCTAGCTACTGCGGGAGATAGTGGTCAGGGGAGAATTTGGAAGATTTCAGGAGAAGAGTTGATAGAGCTAAAAGGTAAAAAGGGCAGAGCAAAGCAAATTGGTTTTAGCCCAGATGGGCAACGTTTAGCAACGGTGGGAGAAGATGGTGTTGCCCGCATCTGGAATAATTCTGGTCAACAGTTGGCTGAGTCAAAAGGGCATAATGGTCGTGTGTTGGATGTGGTTTTTAGTCCAGACGGACAATATATTGGTACTGCTGGAGAGGATGGTATTGCCAAAATCTGGGATAGTTCTTTTCAGCTTGTGTCAGAATTGAAAATTCTTTCAAGTTGGGTCGAGAGTATGGCTTTTAGTCCATCTGGAAAGTACATAGTGACGGGAGATAGCAATGGGGTAGTCAAAATTTGGGATTTTTCGGGGAATCAAATTGCTGATCTGAAGGGCAATATAGGTAGTGTGAATAATTTGACTTTTAGTGCTGATGGGGAGCAGGTGGCTAGTATGGGCAAAGATGGAATGGTAAGAATTTGGGATATTACTGGACGTCAATTAGCTCAATTTGAGAATGCTAAGGCTTTAAGTTTGGATGGTAAATATGTGGCAACTTTGGTGGATAATAATTTACAGTTGTGGCGCGTGAAAGGATTAAATGATTTGTTGAAAGGTTCTTGTGATTGGCTTCAAGATTATTTTATTACTCATCCCAAGGTGAAGGATGATTTAGAAATTTGTGATATGTAGTTAGGAGGGAAGAAGAAAGAAGGAAGAAGGAAGAAGGAAGAAGGAAACTAGAGCAACAGTCCAGTAGGGTGTGTTAGCGTTAGCGTAACGCACCGAAATCCTGTATACAGCACTTTCCGTTGTTATGAGGTACACTCCGAAGCGGGCAAGATGCGCGCACTGCAATATTTTCACCATTCATCTTGTACACCATTTGCCCGAAATCTGCTGTATGTTGTCAGTGCGTAAGTCCTGATCAATTAAACTTAAAATCTACAACCTTAAATTATGCTAAATTCAATACAACAATTTTCATGGCAAAAAATTATCTCCACTTTATTGAGTTTTTTATTAGCGATATTTTTATTACTGCTAATAGCTACACCCACTGCTTTAGCAAGTCTAAATGATGATAGATTTGATGGTAATATTTTTGCCCTTTATGCGGGTAATGGTTCTCTTGTACCTGCTAGAGTAACATTAAAAGAATCTCTCAAAAGTTCTAAACCTGCCCTATTAGTATTTTTTCTAGATGATAGTAAAGATTGTAAACAATTTTCTACTGTAGTTTCTCAACTTCAAGCATTCTATGGTCGTGCAGCAAGTTTTATTCCTGTTAATGTGGATGCTATTGTTACTCCTATAACTGATGATTCTACACAATCAGCTTATTATTATGAAGGATTTGTACCTCAAACTGTTTTAATTGACCAAGAAGGAAAAGTTGTTTTAAATGCTAAAGGTCAAGTTGCTTTTGAAAAAGTAGATGATGCTTTTAGAGAAGTTTTTGATTTATTACCTCGCTCTGAGTCTGTTGAACTTAAGCGTAGAATTCTTAATGAGGTAAATATTGAATTGAGTAATTAGATAAGCATTCAGCGGTCAGCTATCAGCTATCAGCTATTAATTCATTTATTAATTCATTGCCTTTAATGTATTTTCGTCATTGCGACCGATAGGGTTTGCGGAGCAGTCCGGAACGGAAAGCAATCTCATATCTTAGTCTTAGGTAAGCATTCAGCTATCAGCTATCAGCTATTAATTGATTGCCTTTAACATATTTTTGTCATTGCGACCGACAGGGTTTGCGGAGCAGTCCGGAACGGAAAGCAATCTCAGCTCCTAGTTTTTCGTACTTCATCCATAAGTCCTGATACAGCAGATTCCACTTTGATGAACTACACCCATCACGGGCAAGATGCTATAGCGGGCAAGATGCCCGCACTACAGGCATTGAATTGTTAATATCTGTAGCTAATATACACTATATCCTTGTGTTTGCTAATCTTTAACCCTGTTTTCCCTCCTTTACTGTTCCCTATTCCCTATTCCCTATTCCCTATTCCCTATTCCCTTTTTAAGCGCCAATGTATCCTGATTTTTTACCAAAATTAACTGAAAGTTTGACTGAATCTAAATCTGTTTCTTTTGCTCAAAATATTCAGTATAAGTCAATTTCTACTCCTCTGAATTCTCAAGCAATTAATACAAGTTTTGTCTCTCAAGGTGAAGATAATACCCCGATTTTATTACTACATGGTTTTGATAGTTCTATTTTTGAATATCGTCGTCTTTTACCATTACTTGCTGCTCAAAATCAAACTTTTGCTGTTGATTTATTGGGATTTGGTTTTACAGATAGATTAGCCAATTTAAAAATTAATCCAAAAGCGATCGCTACTCATCTTTATTATTTTTGGAAAAGTTTAATTAACCAACCTGTTATTTTAGTAGGTGCTTCTATGGGTGGTGCTGCTGCTATTGATTTTACTCTGACTTACCCGGAAGTTGTGAAAAAATTGGTATTAATTGATAGTGCTGGAATGCAAAATAATCCGATTATTAGTAAGTTTATTTTTCCTCCACTTGACTATTTCGCCACAGAATTTTTGCGTCGTCCCCAGGTTCGAGCAAATATTAGTCGTAGTGCTTATTTTGATAAAAGTTTTGCGACTTTAGATGCTAATATTTGTGCCAGATTGCATCTAGAAATGCCTGGTTGGAATCAAGCTTTAATTTCTTTTACTAAGAGTGGTGGGTATGGTAATTTCAAACAAAAATTGCCTTCTCTACAACAGCAAACATTGATTTTGTGGGGAGAAAATGACCGGATTTTAGGTACTAGTGATGCTGGTAAATTGGAGGGCGCGATCGCTAATTCTCAACTGATTTGGATTCCTAATTGCGGTCATGTTCCTCACTTGGAAAAGTCACAAGTTACTGCTAATTATATTCTTGATTTTATTAGAGATAATTAGTGATAGATTTATTAAGTAATTATTCTTGATTATCTATTACTTTTTATCAAAATTAATTCACTGTTTTCAGCAAGATTAGGTTCAGCTTCACTACAACCAATAAAGTCCAGTTTACTAAATTTTTCCAGATGGTTTTCAGAAGTATTCAAAAGTTATTGATAGTAATACTCTAGAGCAGATAGTAAAATTTCATCTGTGCTTTGTTGATTTTTTTCCTGGATAAAGGCAAGTTTTTGCGCCTGTTCTTGAGTGAGTTTAGTAGCAATTTTCATTGTTGTATAAAATTGATAGAATAATTTGAATATCCAAGCGTATATAAGCACAATACTTATATTACTTTCCTAATAGTAATTTTATTTCTGGAGAAAAGCAATAATGAGTAACTCGAAAGCAAAATGAGGTGCTGATGGCAGTGAGCTTCCTACAATAGACCCTCATACTAAAGCCAAGCATCAAATTATCGAAGAATATATAGAAAATTTGGGATTGGTGAATGCGTAATGCTTTTGTCTCAAACGCTTTTTATCCCCTTAAAAGGGGAAACTTGAGACAAAATTTTTTCGGTCATAATGAAAATTTTTCTGTTCATCAATTACTTTAATTAGTTGATCATTCAGCATGCGGTGAATGACAGTCAAACCGACCATTATTCGATAAATGGTCAGCGTACTGTCACACATCCTACTCGATCTTTTGTTGACAAATAATTTCTTAAAAAAAGAAAATAATTAACTACTTTTATGAATCTATAATATCATGTTCCCCCTCCGGGGGAGCTACGCTAACGGATAATCAGTGATAGAACTCCGTTACGCTCACGCGGCCAAAAAACTTTATCCCTTCTAACCTTTTCTTCCCTTCTGCCTTCTGCCTTCCTTCCTCCAAGGTGTAAGTCTTCAACCAAACATGATATAATACAATTAATTATTAACGAAAATACAGCCTTTTCTAGGTAGTAAATTCAATTCTAATTGAGTAGATTCTTCTTGCCAGGAAATTTCACAACTACCATAAACAATTTTACTAGGTCGAGAATTAAACTGAGTAACAGAAACATTTACATTTGCTGCTTCCGTACCACTATTAATAGTCACAATAATTTCCTCATCTCCTAAAATACGAGCAAATACATACACATTTCCCTCGGCAAATAAAACCTCATAAATACCAGTACGCAAAGCTGGATATTGATTTCTAATAGCAATTAACTTTTTATGATATTCCAAAACTTGATTATCCAATTTTTCCCTAGCAGGAAAACCACGACGAGAGTCAGGGTCTAACTTCCCTGGTAAACCTACTTCATCACCATAATAAATACTAGGTGCGCCAGGAAAAGTCATTAACAACAGAGTAGCTAACTCAACACTTACTTGATCTCCTTGAGCAATACTCAAAACTCGAGCTGTATCGTGACTGTCTAATAAATTCAGTTGAGTTAGTTCAATTTCCCAAGGATAGAGTTGCAGCAACTCCTGCATTTTTTGACCATATTCAACAGCAGATATACCTGGGTAAGCTGAATAGTCACAACCTTTAACTTGGTCAATATCTACGCGATCGCCCGCTGTAAAAGCAATAGTTGGGCCAGTAAACAAATAATTCATCACCCCATCAAACTGACTACCATCCAACCATTGTACGCAGTCACTCCAGACTTCACCCACAATATAAGCTTCCGGGTTAATAGCTTTGACGCGATCGCGAAATTCTTGCCAAAACCCAGGGGTCTTAACTTCAAACGGCACATCCAACCGCCAACCATCAATACCAAACTCTAACCAATATTCCCCAATTTGCATAATATATTCTTTCACTTCTGGGTTATCGTGATTGAATACAGGCAAAGCGCGGTTGCCTACCCACCCGACATAGTTTGCAGGTAAACTACCATCGTAAGCAGATAGAGGCCAATTTTCAACTTTGAACCAATGTAACCAGGGTGAGTGGGGACCGTTTTCTAAGATATCGTTGAAGAAATAGAAACCGCGACTAGCGTGGTTGAAAACTCCATCCAGAACAACTTTAATATTGCGATCATGGGCAGCATCTATTAATACTCTTAAAGCTTCATTACCTCCTAAAATTGGATCGACTCGGTAATAGTCATGGGTATGATAGCGATGGTTACAAGCTGATTGAAAAATAGGGGTGAAATAAATAGCAGTGATCCCCAGGTCTTGAATATAGTCAAGTTGTTCGATGACACCCCAGAGGTTGCCACCTTTGTAACCTTGGGGAGTAGGAGGTTCATCCCAAGGTTCTAGGGTAGAAGGATAATAACCTTTGTCTATACCTTTTCTGGTTTGGGTAGGTGGTTGACCTTTGGCAAAACGGTCTGGAAAAATTTGGTAAAATACGGCGTGTTTTACCCACTCTGGTGTTTGAATTTGCATAGATAATTATCTCTTTAATTAGGAAAGCAATACTATTTTGACAGGAAATTGATCTCAAAGTATCACAAATTAAAGTAATATTAAAATTTGTCACAATGACTAGGCAGTTTGATGTAGAGAAGGGTTAGATTTGTACAGGACACATAATATTCTAGAATTTGCCAAAGCCACTGAAAAAAAATTAGTGAGTATTATGGCCTATTAGCAAAGAATTATTTAAGGAAAAATCAAAATTACATTGTGATGGTGATGGCAGCAATAGCTCACGTCAATACTTGTTTAAGCAAGACTTGCAAGCTCTAATTAATGAATTAGGGATAAAAATTCCCATTCCAAAAATTTAATTACCAATCCATAAAACCATGTCAGAATATTACAATGCCTTCATCTCTTACGGACGTGCCGACAGTAAATCTTTTGCTACAAAACTCTATGAAAAACTCACAGAAAATGTTCTAAAAATCTGGTTTGACCAAAATGATATTCCTCTGGGAGTAGACTTTCAAAATCAAATTGATGATGGCATCATAAAAGCTGATAATTTTCTGTTTATTATTGCGCCTCATTCTGTTAATTCTCCCTACTGTCTCAAAGAAATAGAATTAGCTATTAAATACAATAAACGAATTATTCCCCTGCTTCACGTCGAACAAATTAATTATGAAATTTGGCAAGAACGAAATCCTCAAGGAACTTTAGAAGAATGGGAGGTTTATCAGGAGAAAGGTAAACATTCCAGCTTTCCCAATATGCACTCAGAAATAGGTAGAATTAACTGGGTTTATTTTCGGGAAAATATTGATAATTTTGATAAAAGTTTAACTGACTTAATCGCATTATTTAATCGTCACCAAGATTATGTAAAACAACATACTAAGATTTTAGTTAAAGGTTTAGACTGGGAAAATAATCAAAAACAAACTCGTTACTTGTTAATTGGAAAAGAACGTCTACAAGCAGAACAATGGTTAAAGATTAAATTTACAGAAGAACAACCCCCTTGTATTCCTACAGATTTACATTGTGAATTTATCTGTGAAAGTGATAAAAATGCTAATAATTTAATGACTCAAGTTTTCCTGGCTTTTGCTGAAGCAAATAAAAGTTTTATGGAGCAAATCAGGAAAAGTTTAATTAGAGAAGGAATTACTGTCTGGAGTTCTCATGCCGATATTAAAACTGGAAAAGATTTTCAAATAGAAATTAATCAAGGAATTGCTGGAGCGGATAATCTAATTTATTTATTGTCTCCTGAAGCCATAAAATCTGAATATTGCCAACAGGAATTAACTTATGCTTTGAGTCTGAATAAACGAATTATTCCTCTTTTAATTTCTCCTACAGATTTAACAGAAATTTCTCCAGAAATAAGTAATTTACAATTCATTGATTTTACTGCATCAGAGCCAGAAGGAATAGATAAACTCCTGAAAGAATTAAAGTCAGAAGCTGTTTATTATCAACGGCATAAAATTTTATTAGTCAAAGCTTTGAAATGGCTGTCACAAAATCGTAACCCTAGTATTTTATTACGGGGTTATAATCTCGAACAATCTCAAAGTTGGCTGGAATTAGCTGGAAATAGAACGGCTAATTTACCTACATATTTACAAACAGAATTTATTGCCGAAAGTGCTAAACAACCACCTAATTTAGTTTTAGATGTTTTTGTTTCTTATTCCAGAGCAGATTCAGATTTTGCTAGACAGTTAAATGAGGCATTACAAACTCAGGGAAAAACTACTTGGTTTGACCAGGAAAGTATTGCTACAGGCACAGATTTTCAACAGGAAATTAATCGCGGAATTGAACAGTCGGATAATTTCTTATTTATTATTTCTCCAGATTCAGTAAATTCTCCCTATTGTGGAAATGAAGTAGAGTATGCCAAAAGTTTAAATAAACGTTTTGTGACAGTATTATATCGAAAAGTTGATAGTAAGGAGTTGCATCCAGAATTAGCAAAAGTGCAATGGTTAGATTTTCATCGGTATGGAGGAGAATTTTATACTAACTTTAGCGAGTTAGTACGTTTTTTGGATACTGATAGAGATTATGTCAGAAACCATACAAAGTTTTCACAACAAGCATTGGACTGGGAGGAAAAAGCTAGTGAAGATTTATTGCTACGAGGAAGTGAACTGGCGATCGCTAAAAACTGGTTACAGGAAGCTCTTAACACTAACAAACAACCCCCACTCAACAAGTTGCAAAAGAAATTTATTGAAGCTAGTGACGACCTACATACTAGCATCCAACAAGCAAGAGCAAAACGCAGACAACTTGATATCACAACTGCTTGGGGAATTACAGTAGGTTCCCTGTTGGCAGTTATGATTAGCACTGGGTTGTGGCAAAATTCTAGACATGAGCATAAAAAAGCTCAACTTAATTTAGCACAGTCTCTTGCTCGCTCTTCCTCCTCTCTATTTGTCGGTAACAAAGAATTAGAAGCATCGATTGAAGTTATTAAAGCGGGGAAAAATTTGCAAAGATACAAGGTGAAAGACGCAGAAGTGATCGACGCATTGCAACAGTCTGTTTATAGTGGCAGTGAAAGCAACAGATTACAAGGACACAAAAATTCTATTCGCTCTCTGAGTTTTAGTCCAGATGGCAAAATATTGGCATCAGGCAGCGATGATAAACAGATTAAGCTTTGGAATATGGAAACGGGAGCAGAAATACGAACTTTCTCTGGACACGATCGCTCTGTTATTAGTGTTTGCTTTAGTGCGGATGGGAAAATTTTAGCATCGGCAGGAAAAGATAAGAAGATAAAACTTTGGGATGTAGAAACAGGTAAGGAAATTGATACTTTCTCCGGACATACTGACTGGATAAATAGCATGAATTTTAGTCCAGATGGTAAGATTTTAGTATCAGGGAGTAAGGATAATACGATTAAACTCTGGAATGTAGAGACAGGCAAAGAAATTTACACCCTTTTCGGGCATCAGGATAGTGTAATTAGTATCAGTTTTAGTCCTGACGGTAAAACTTTAGTATCGGGAAGTAAAGATAAAACAATTAAGTTTTGGGATGTAGAGACAGGTAGAGAAATTTACACCCTCTTCGGACATAATGGTTTGGTAAGTAGTGTCCGTTTTAGTCCCGATGGCAAGATATTAGCAAGCGGTAGTTATGATAAGACTGTTAAACTTTGGGATTTAGAAACAGGTGAGGAAATTCGGACTTTGACAGGACATTTTAGTTCAATTATGAGTGTGAGTTTTAGTCCGAATGGTAAACATTTAGCGACTGGTAGCAAAGACCGGATAGTTAAGCTATGGGATATAGAAACAGGAAATGAAATTCGCTCTTTTTATGGTCACGATGCTTGGGCATTTCGGGTAAGTTTTAGTCCAGATGGCAAGATATTAGCATCGGGTAGTGGTGACAAAACCATCAGACTCTGGAATTTAGAAACGAGAAGGGAACTTAGTACACTTAAAGGACATGATGATTCGATTCAACATTTAAGTTTTCCTCTAGCTTCATCCCCTCAAATATATAAATCTGAGAAAGAGATGATATTTGTTTCTGGTGGCGCTGATAAAACTGTCAAGATATGGGATTTGAAGACTAAAACTCAAGATACTTTGAAGGGACATGATGACTCGGTAATGAAAATTAGCGTTAGTCCGGATGGCAAGACCATTGCTTCTGCGGGTGAAGATAGCACTATTATTTTATGGGATGTAGAAACAAAACAAGAGATTCATCGACTTGAAGGTCATACCGATGCAGTCAAGGCGATTAGTTTTAGTCCGGATGGCAACATCTTAGCTTCTGGCAGTAAAGATACTACTATCAAACTTTGGAATTGGATAACAAAAGAAGAAATAGGCAATTTAAAAGGTCACGAAAGCACGGTAATGACAATGAGTTTTAGTCCGGATGGCAAGACCTTAGCTTCTGGTAGTAAGGACAATATAATTAACCTCTGGAATATAGAAACAATGGAAAAAATGGAACCTCTCATAAACGACAATCAGAGTTCTAATTTTAGTGTCAGTTTCAGTCCTGATGGTAAGACCTTAGCTGCTGGAGGCGATCGCAATCTTGTTACTTTATGGGATGTGGAAAAAAGAGAAAAAGTTTTCACTTTCAAAGGTCATAGTAGTTCTATTAACAGCGTTAGTTTTAGTCCGGATGGTAAGATTTTAGCTTCTGGAAGTTCTGACAAAACAATTAAACTGTGGAACCCGAAACAGGGAAATTCTATTTTGACATTTCACGGACATGAAGACTCAGTTAATAGTGTCAGTTTTAGTCCGGATGGTAAAGTCTTAATATCTGGTAGTGATGATAAAACAATTAGACTTTGGGATGTAGAAAAACTAGATTTAGAGGTAGATTTAAACGACCTAATGCTCCGTAGTTGTAATTGGGTGCGTGGTTATTTACAGCATAATCCTTATGTGGAAGAGGAGAATAGAAACTTGTGCGATAATATTGGTTAAATCAAAGTGGGTATTCAATAATTAACAATTATTAATGGCTTTGTTGCATGAATGTTGCGATCGCAGATGACTACCTTTAACTAAATTTTCTGGGGTTGCACATTATGGAATGATATTGCCAAAAATTGGTTTAGATTTTGACTAAAAATAACCATTAATTAATCATTCTAGCAATTGATTAATCCACAATCCAATTCAATCAAAAATATCAAATCATTCGTCACTGTGCAACGCCAATTTTCTTATCGACTAGGGCAAATGTGGCTGCATCCAATTATAGATTTTTCTATTCCTCCAGAAGCAGTTTTTTTTTCGTTTACCAGCTTGGCAACTTTTGGAAAGTAGTAAAGACCAATTATTAGCCACAACTAAACTAGAAAAACTTTCATCAATAGTGATTATTGCTGCTGCATATAGAGATGCACAATTAACTGTTGATAAACAAAATTTTCCTTTACCTGCTGCTGTTAGTTACTGGCGTTCTCAAAAACTGCGTAATGTATTTATAGGAGGAGAAATTCATGCTTATATGGTTCATCATTTCCTGAACCAAAGATTAGTTATACCTATTCCTGATTTATGGCTAATTGGGGTAGCTATTGTGTTAGGTAAAGGAATAGTATTAATCTTAGAAAAAAAATCTCCATTACGCCAACAAAAAGGGATTTTTTTATTCCTATTTTTACTAAATATAATTTATGGTTTAGCTAGTCTACAAATTTATATTACTGCTGCAATTTTATTGCCTTTGTTCTTGCCTAGTTTAACATTTTGGGTTTGTATATTTTTCTATTTAATAAAACCAAAATCGACAATTAAATTAGTTTGACAATTTAAATGGAAGAGGAGTGTTTTCTATCAACCCCCATCCCCTCACCCCAAGAAGGTCGCACATGATAAGTAGGAAATGTACCATAACCCTTAGCCAAAGGAGTTTTTCCCACATAATCGCAAGTAAATTCCTTTACCCCCTCCGAAGCTACCATTGCAGCAAACTCCTGACTCGAATAAACTTTCCCTGGTGGAGTAATAGGTTCAATTCTGGCAGCATAATTTACATGAGTACCACTGTAGGTTGTATCCCCAGTGATGGGATTAGTATATTTATAAACCACCCCTGTATGTAACGCTACCCGTAAATTCAAACTTGCAGGCAACCCTACTTTTTCCCAATCTGTACTCTGAACAAGATCACATACTTCTAAGGCAAATAAACCTGCATCCCTTACATTAGAGAAGACATAATATAAAGCATCTCCCCAAGTATTTTTCATCACTGGTTTATAAGAAGATTGAACCTCAAACTTTGCCACCGCACCGAAAAAATGTTCTACAAATATACTAATCTGGTTTTCCTTCAACTTAGAATAACTCTTGACATCTGCAAATAACAACGCCATAATTAACCGATTTTCGTCCTCTGGCGCAGAGGTTGGTTGTAGGGGAGTTGTCGGTGTAGATAGTGTATTCAATATCTCTACTTTCTGTGTCATCACAGATTGTAAAATCTGCTGAATATCAATGATTTCCACATTATCATTCCATTGTCGCCAAAATTCTACAGCCCTTGCTGTACCACCTATCCCACCAATTTGTTGATTCCAAACAGCCATTGGTATAAGTTCTGTATCCAACTGTTCTGCTCGCATTTTTGCCATCCCGTAGAGAATATTATTAGTGTATTCATAGGAAATATTGCTGTTTTCAAGATTATAATGAGTTGGAATAATCACTTCTGTTGCTTTTTCCAAAACTTCATCAAATCGTTCTAGCCAAGTGCTATTAGGAATAATATCAATAGAATTTTTGATAAATTGTTCTCGCTCATGGGGTAAGACAATATGAGCCTCTCCTTGAAGTTCATATAATGCTTCCAAAAATAAAATATCACTACCACAAGCTGCAGCAGCATAACCCAATCGAGCATCTAACTGAATCAGGCGATCGCGAATCGCTTGATAAACCTGTAACTCTATTTCTGGAGGAAACCTCGGTGGTGTGCGACCTGGTTCATCAATCATGTGACCGCTAAATACTACCACTCTAGGAATTTGAAAACAGTGCTTAATCAATTCCATATCCCCCTGGCGATATTGTACAATCAAAG
The DNA here is from genome assembly GCF_010692685.1 of Okeania sp. SIO2F5. Taxonomy (NCBI): domain Bacteria; kingdom Bacillati; phylum Cyanobacteriota; class Cyanophyceae; order Oscillatoriales; family Microcoleaceae; genus Okeania; species Okeania sp. SIO2F5. Next base: position 80,900 of record NZ_JAAHGU010000008.1, read on the forward strand.
TAGCATTACGACGAGTCGATCTTAAATCCCCCAATTTCCCCCTAGCTAATTCCACCGCTTGATTATACCAATTTTCTGCCTCTAAATTTTCCCCTAAAATCAAAGCTACTTCTCCCAAAGTTGCCAGTAACCAGTAGTCATTCTCACTCCTATGGGAAACTGCTGGGAGTTTAGCCAGACATTTTTCCTGTACTTCAGCAGCGATCGCCTTTGCTATTTCAGCATCTCCCATCAACATTGTCATTGTCGCGGCATTTATCCCCGGATAATAATCCCCACTCATTTGATAAGCTTGTTGATATCGTTGAGCTGCCAATGCTATTTGTTGGGTACTTTCCTCTGGAGAGCTTGCTTGCTGCCACAAATCTTTATGAGTTCTGGCTAACAAACAAATAGTTTCCTCGTCATTTTTGCCAGAGTTTACTAACTCTAATAATAAATTATTAGCCCGTTGAGTTGCTCCACTTCGAGCTAAACTCAAAACTAAAAGTTGTTGTAAACGGATATCATTCGGCCATTCTTTTAACCCTTCCGATAAAATATCATAAGCCATTAATGGCTCCCCAAGTTTCAGGATATATTCACCCAAAATCCGAAAAATTTCTGGGTAACGCAAATGGAGATTAATAGTTTCTCGACGAATTGTTTGTAAACTTTTTAAATTTAGTTGGGATGATTTTTTTAAACTTTCTAAAATTAACGATAAATTATTATCATCAACTGTAGCAGTTTTTTCAGTAGTAGTTTCGCTTCCTTCTATTCGATAACCTATGGCTAAAAGAGTTTTAATTACTCCCATAGAAACAACGCGGTCATATTCTTTTTCTGACTCTGGCAATTCTTCATAAGGCACTAAACCAGGATGTAATTTTTGGGCATCATCTCGATTTTTTCCATATTTCCAACCTTCAGAAATTCGCTGTTTTGCCCAAATGTCATGGGTATTTTTAGCCAGTAATTCAGTAATTTTTAAATGTTCTGTTGTCAGATTTACCTTGGAAGTATCTATTGGATCTGGTTTATAGTTCAAAATCTACTCCTCGATCAAATAATAGTTAACGTAAGGATTCAGGGTTATATCATGTCCGGATAATTAGTGATCAAAAAACTTTCTCCTTCTTCATTCTTTCTACCCTCCTGTCTCCTGTCTCCTGTCTCCTGACTCCTTCGTCGTTTATTTATAACTGTTCAACCGGACATGATATTACTTAACATTCATTGATGATAGTAACTATAAGTTATCAGCTATCAGTTTTTGTATTGACATACAAAATGTTTTTGGACTACTAATCCCAAATGATTTGTGAGAAAAAACTGTAGAGGTTTGATATTCACACCTAAGATTAAAGATTGGGTTTGGAAACAAAACCGCCACTATCAATCAAATATTACAACCTAATTTAGGATTGCTATAGGCGATCGCTAAAGTATCTAGTTTGCTCGCTTCCAGTTTTTCACCTTCTAAAATATTCCTAAAAACAGTTGATTTTATACTTTATTTACCTACTATAAAATTTCAACTACACTGTTTCGCTAGTGAGGATATTCTTCATCATCTTGAGAAAGTCTAGGATTACAGCCTAACCAAGCAAAAGTCCTTTATACCACCCAACGTCTGGGCAAAACTTTAAATCCTTTTTCAGTTCTGAATAGTTAATTTCCATCCACTTGCTCATTGCCACTGGCTTCTCTAGTTTTATTCTATAACCTTGATCTGCCCAAACAATTTTCAGATTCGGGGCCTCATTTGATGACTTGAAGAAATATAAACTTAGCTGCTGTACAATACCTATACAATTCCGGCAAAACTTGGTAAAACCTGAGTAATGCCAGTCAAGATGTTTGCTTCTTGCTTCAACCTGGGAGGCCGCCCTCTTCCAGTTCACAAGCGTAAATTCGGGTACAGCCTACCCTATTTTTTTGATTAATTTCCCCATACTGAGATAACACCAGTGCTGCATTCAAGTCCCGGTCTATTATCATTCCAAAGTTAGGGCAATCAAAGGTGCGGTCTTTTAGCTTTAATTCTTGATGAATATGACCACAACTATGACAAGTTTTAGAAGATGGAAACCACTGGTCAGCTAGCACTACTGTCCCACCGGAGCTTACGATTTTGGTTGTCAATCGTTGCCGAAACTGATAAAATCCTTGCCTAGCTATTGATGCTGCTAATTTACCATTTTGCATCATTCCTTTCACATTTAAACTCTCTAAGCAGACGTGCTTGACTTGAGTCACTAATTTTGTAGTAGTTTTCTCTATGAAATCTCTACGCACGTTAGCAATACGACAATGGTACTTCGCGAGTTTTTTGTAATATTTAATCGCATTTTTTGAAGGTGGTTTACCTTTACCTCCTACTTGTTTATTGCGATTGCGCCATTGAAACTTAGCCAGGTTTAATTGCTCTAGTTTAATAGAGTCTGGGAGACTTACAACTTCATTTTCTCTCTTTTTTTGGTTTGCTATACTTGCAAATTGTTTGACTCCAACATCTATACCAAAAGTTTCGTATTGTCGCTTATCTAATAGGGGATGAACTGGCAACTTCTCAGCTTCAATACTAAAACTAACAAACCATTTTTCCCCTGTTCTACTAATAGTAAAAGTCTGACTTGCTGTGGTGTAAGGTATTGATTCCCATAATCGAAAAGTCCCTAGTGTTGGTATTTTAATTTTTTTACCAGGGTTAATTGTAACTTTTCCATTACCGTCATAAACAGTAAAAGATTGTCTGTCTTTTTTCCTTTTCAACTTAGGATACTTACTGGTTCCTTCTTTATACCGTTTAAATGCTTCACCTAGATGTTGAAAAGCACTTTGATAAATGCGGGACGAATAATTGTTGATCCAGGCATATTCTGGCTGCTTTTTTACATAGTTAGTAAAGACTTTTTTAGCTTCTAAAATACGTAATGCGTAACTCAAGCTCACTTCCTGACCACGTTTGTTAACTTTGGTCATGGCAGAAGTTCCATTAACCATACTGAGGCCATAGTTGTAAACAAAACGAGCATAACCAGCACATTTCGCCATAAATGAGCGCTCCTGGTTACTGAGTTTTAATTCAAGTTTTTTGGCGTACAATCAAATCACCTCCAACCACATTTTCAAATATTTTTTGTGGCTAAGTCAAAAAAATCCCCTTTTTTTTCAGTTCTTGCCGGAAATTGCCATAGATATTGATACTAGCAATCAGCTCCTTCTCAGTAATAACCCTTGACTATACTACCAAATATTTGTTGTTTTCTTCCTTTTACCTAATTAAACCTACAAGGGAAAAGATAATTAGCGATCGCCCACCCATAACCAAAATTTAACCTAACCATATCTACATATAACACCACAAAAATAGGGCGCGAACATTTATAAATGCTCAAACTCACTCAGGGATTACTTCTAACTTCTAACTTCTAACTTCTGACTTCTGACTTCATAAAATCTACCCCCTTGCCAACGATCCCTAACCATTGGACACTTAGAATGACAATGTTGTTGGCAGTGAGGTTCAACCGTGAAAAACGTACTAAGTATAATTCTAGGCGGTGGCGCAGGTACCCGCCTCTATCCATTAACAAAACTGCGGGCCAAACCAGCAGTACCCCTAGCCGGGAAATATCGGTTGATAGATATTCCTATCAGTAACTGCATCAACTCAGACATCGAGAAAATCTATGTTCTGACCCAATTCAACTCAGCTTCTCTAAACCGTCATATTACTCGCGCCTACAACTTCCCAGGCTTCAGTGAAGGTTTTGTAGAAGTTCTCGCAGCTCAACAAACTAAAGATAATCCAGAGTGGTTCCAAGGAACCGCCGATGCTGTCCGCAAATATATCTGGTTATTTAAAGAGTGGGATATTGACTATTACCTAATTCTCTCCGGAGACCATCTCTACCGCATGGACTATCGGGAGTTTGTCCAACGTCATATTGAAACAAAGGCAGATATTACCCTTTCTGTCTTGCCCATTGATGAAGCACGAGCATCTGATTTTGGTTTAATGAAAATTGATGACTCTGGTCGGATTATTGAATTTAGCGAAAAACCTAAAGGGGACGATCTAAAAATTATGGCAGTGGATACCACTGTTTTAGGAGTTAGTCCAGAAGTCGCTAAAGAACAACCATACATTGCTTCTATGGGGATTTATGTCTTTAATAAAGATGTCATGGTCAAACTATTGGAAGAATCCGAAGCTCCAGATTTTGGTAAGCAAATTCTACCTAATTCGGCTAAAGATTATAATGTTCAAGCTTACCCATTTGAAGGTTATTGGGAAGATATCGGGACTATTAGGTCATTCTATGAAGCTAATTTGGCTTTGACCCAACAACCTCAACCACCTTTTAGCTTTTATGATGAAAAAGCTCCTATCTATACTCGTTCTCGTTACTTACCACCAAGTAAACTTTTGGATTGTCAAATTACAGAATCAATTGTCGGAGAAGGTTGTATTCTCAAACAATGCCGCATTGACCATTGTGTCTTAGGAGTGCGATCGCGAGTTGAAGCTGGTTGTGTAATTGAGGACTCTCTGCTGATGGGGGCAGATTACTATGAACCCTTTGCAGAGCGTAAATCTGGGCTACAAAAGGGTATTGTTCCATTGGGAATCGGTGCTGAAACTACTGTTCGTGGGGCAATCATTGATAAGAATGCCCGCATTGGTCGCAATGTCCAGATTATTAATAAAGATCGTATAGAGGAAGCTCAACGTGAGGATGAAGGATTTATCATTCGTAGCGGTATTGTTGTTGTCTTGAAGAATGCCGTTATCCCAGATGGCACAGTGATCTAGTCAGTGTTTGAGTTTTAGTGGTTAGTTGGTAGTAAATACCGCTAACCACTAAATGCTAATTGCTAGTTTATGAGCAAACTAATTATTCTTATTGGACTTCCAGCTAGTGGTAAATCCACTCTAGCAAGGAAAATAGTTACTAGATATCCTCAGTGTCAATTAATTTCTACTGATGCTATCCGTGCTCAGTTATTTGGTGATGAAGCAATTCAGGGGCCTTGGCTTCAAGTATGGCAGCAAGTACAGCAAAAATTTTACCAAGCTGTACGCCAGACATCTCTGGCCATATATGACGCTACTAATGTCCAACGTCGGCAACGACGACAAGTAATTGACCTGGCAAAGGAAAGTGGATTTACCCATCTAACTGGTTTATGGCTTGACAAATCATTAGAATTATGCTTAACAAGAAATCAACAACGACAGCGTCAAGTTCCTGAAGAAGTAATAATGAAAATGTATCGACAGTTAACAGATGCTCCTCCAAGTTGTGAAGAAGGATTAGATATACTCAAACGAATTACTAAATAAGGTAGGCGTTGAAAATTATTGTTATCGCAAACCATAAAACTGAAGAGAAGAGGTTTTTTCGCACTTTACTGAATAATTAGGGTTTGCTGAAAAAGTCTTATTGGTGAGGGTAGGAGACAACCCACCCCTAACCCCTCCGGTGGAGGGGAATACTGGAGACAGGAGACAACCCACCCCTAACCCCTCCGGTGGAGGGGAGAAATAGGAATGAGCGAGGAAGTTAGGAGTAAGAATTGTCCCTGAATTTTTCTGCCCAACTATGCGCCTAAAATACGCTCCTTTTTGAGCGTGAAGAGCTGAAAAACAGGCACTTTTTTTGAACAAAAAAAGGCTAAAACCTTTATCTGTAAATACTTTTAGATTTAATCAGCAAGCCCTAATTAAGATTTAAAGCCTCTACGCATCAAAACAAGAAAAAAAAATCTTTTAGTCAATCCTCTGATTTTAAGGAAAGGGAGTTGTTAGTTATTAATTACTAAAATCAGATTTTCTCTACATAAAATATTCATTAAATTTCTCCCTATATTACAACTAAAAAAAATAGCTTTAATTCTGACATTTTTCATAATTCATAATTAACTTTTAATGTGGAGTCATAGAACTAAAATTTTTTAGTACAGCCATAAAAATTCAATACTTTGCAGGTAATAGTTTGAACTCAAGCTGATAGATGATAGCTGAGTGCCTATAGATAAAGTATAAATAAATATAGAGAAATATAGAGTACGGCAATTGCTATTACTCTTTCAGGAAAAACCGAACTTAAATAAATATTAAACCTTGATAACTTGAAAGAAGTAAAGTCAAAAATTAAAATTCAGCCCGATTGATTAGTTACTAATATCTGGCAGTAGTTTTTTTATAAAAAATGTTGCCAACTAGGAGATGGGTTGAAACTAACTTCTACTTAAGAAAGCATAACAATCTTATCTGAGTTGATGAATATTGCATCTGAAAAATCAAAAAAACACTTGAAACTAGATATACAGCAGATTAGGTTGTATATGAAGTACAGATGTTAACGAGGGAATTTCTACAGTATGGGCATCTTGCCCGCTATGGGTGTGCCTCACACCTGATGAAATCTGATGTATATATAAAATATATATTACTTTTGACTTTTAAGACTTGACATTTATCATTAATGGTTTTCTTATAATTAATCATTAAGCAATCATAATATTACATTCACATTAATCTGAAAAATATTAAAATAAGGAGATAGATAAATGGCTACAACTGATTTTAAAGACTATTATTCAATCTTAGGTTTAACTAAAAGCGCTACTGCCGAAGAAATAAAAAAAGCTTATCGTAAATTAGCAAGGAAGTACCACCCAGATATGAACCCGGGTGACAAGAAAGCAGAAGCTCGTTTTAAAGAAGTTAATGAAGCTTATGAAGTTTTATCAGATCCAGAAAAACGTAAAAAGTATGACCAATTTGGTCAATACTGGAATCAAGTCGGTTCCACAAGTGGCGGATGGCCTGGAGGTACTGGTGGTACTACCGTAGATTTTGGAGGTTTCGATTTTAGTCAGTATGCCAGTTTTGAAGATTTTATCAATACCTTATTAGGGCGTGGTGGAACTCCAGGTAGTGGTAATGTTGGTGGACGACAAACTTATACCTACAAGACTAATACAGGTTGGCCAGGGGGATTTAATAATGGATTTGATGGTTTTTCTAATTTTGAAAATCGTCAGTCAGGAGCTTCTCTGAATTTAGAAGCTGATATTACTCTTACTTTTTCAGAAGCTTTCCGAGGAACACAGAAACGTGTGGGTAGTGGAGAAGTTTCTATTCCTCCAGGGGTAAAACCAGGAAGTAAAATTCGAGTTAAAGGTAGAGGTCAATTAGATCCATACACTAAGAAAAGAGGAGATTTGTATCTAAAGGTAGAAATTCAGTCTCATTCTTTTTTCCAGTTTGATGGAGAGAACTTACTTTGTGAAGTACCAATAACTCCTGATGAAGCTGTATTAGGTACATCTATTGAAGTACCAACTCCTGATGGTATGGTGAATGTTAATATTCCTGCGGGTATTCGTTCCGGTCAGTCTTTACGGTTACGAGGTAAGGGATGGCCAAAAGCTAAGTCAGGGGGACGTACTGACCAGTTAGTACGGGTTACTATTACTGTCCCCAAAGATATTAGTGCTATAGAAAAAGAGTGCTACGAAAAAATTAAAGCTAATCGCACTTTCAACCCTCGTAGTCATTTACAAAATATATTTTTGTAGTTTAAGTCCACTTGGGAGATGGGGAGATGGGGAGATGGGGAGATGGGGAGTGGAAAAAACTGTTCCTTATCAATCGTTATCTTCTAAAGAATATCAAGATAATTTTCTCTACAAATAAACTCAGGACTTACGCAAATTGACTTTTAACCCACCATCTGTAGGGGCGAATACCATTCGCCCTCGCTATATGTAGGGCTTGCTGAATAGCATTGTAATCAATACCTACAAATGCTTCCAGGGTTAAATAGGGCTTACCGATCTAATCTAAAAGCATTGACATATAAAGATTTTAGCCTTTTTGGGGCTTTGAAAAAGTGCGCCTGTTTCAGTCTAAAACGCTCAAAAAGGAGCGTATTTTAGGCGCATAGTTGGGCAGAAAAATTCAGGGACAATTCTTACTCCTAACTTCCTCGCTCATTCCTATTTCTCTCCTCCACCGGAGGGGGAGGGGCGAGGGGTGGGTTGTCTCCTGTCTCCAGTATTCCCCTCCACCGGAGGGGGAGGGGCGAGGGGTGGGTTGTCTCCTACCCCAGCAAAAAGACTTTCCATACGCAAACCCTAAATATTGCTGAAAAAGTACAAGGTTTTTGGCTCAATTTGCATCAAAATGCTAATATTTTTCCCCTGACTATCAGAAAATTTGGCCGTAGCAGATAGTCTAAACTTTTACCTGTTGCCTATCATCACCATCAGACTTTTTCAGCAAACCCTAAATATAGTGAGGGCGAATGCCATTCGCCCCTACAGATGGTGTTTAAAAGGTTGATTTGCGTAAGTCCCGATCTATAAATCTATTCCTTATCAATCGTCATCTTCTATAGAATATCAAGATACAAGATAATTTTCTCCACAAGTAAAACTACTTCATTTCTTCTTAACGTGGCTGAATATACTCATAATCATAATATCTCTGATAATAAGAATCAGCTTGATCCCCATTACCAACTATTCCCAACATTGGTACTCCTGCCATACTCAAGTCATCTAGAGCTAAACTTAAAGCTTCTCGCTCTGTCTTACCTAACCCCACTACTAACATTAATCCATTAGTACAAGCTGATAATAAACTAGCATCTGCTCGGCCCAATAATGGTGCTGTGTCGCAAATAACTAAATCAAAATTTGTAGCTGCATCTTGAATTAATTGGTGCATCTGCGGTGAGGACAAAATTTTCGTTGGGTCTGGCGGAATTGGGCCAGATGTTAAAACAAATAGATTTTCATCCACAGGCGATCGCTGAATTGCTGTTTCTATTGGCACACCATCGGCAATTATACTACTCAAACCCTGTTGATTAGAGAGTCCCATCATATTATGAATTTGTGGACAACGTAGGTCGCCATCTATTAATAGTACCCGTTGACCCATAGCGGCAGCTGCCCTGGCCAAATGACCTGCTACTGTAGATTTACCATCCCCTGGTGTTGCGGAACTAATAACAAAAGAATGAATGGGATTTTCTATATTTAGGAGACGAATATTAGCATTTAAAGTGCGGAAGGCTTCTTGAAAAGCTGAAGGATATAATACTAAAGATGAACTGTTATTTTCTTTTAGTTCATCGTTCATCCAGTTTCTTTGTTCATGTATAGGAATTATTCCTAACAATGGCAACCCAATAGATTTTTTGACTTCTTTTGGTGTTTGAAAAACGTCTTGTTGAAATCCTTCTCCAAATTTAGCTAATAATATTCCTAATAATAATCCTGTTACTCCTCCGAGGGCAAGATTTAATATCATATTTGGAGAGATTGTTACTAACTCGCCATTTTGAGTTTTTAGTAATTCTGGTGGTGCAATTAATTCCCAAGGTTGTACTTTTTCAAAGACTACTTCTATCTGTAATTGCTGTTGTTTTTCTAATAAATCTTTGAGTATATTATTTGAGTTTTTCAATTCTTGCTGAATTTCTTGATAACGCCTTACTACTTCTGGCATTTTTGAAATATATTCATTTAATTTTGCCTCAGCTTCATCTAATACTTTACTCCGGACTTCGAGAACTTCAATTTGATTAGCTGCCAAGATCATTTTATGAATTAACTCTAAGCGAACCGAGTCTTGAAAAGCTAAAGCTTTTTTACTTACTTCTTCTATATCTCTACCAATAACTTTTTCTGCTTCTTGATTTAATAAAGGCAGTAATTTTTCTCGTTGTTGATATAAAGCTCGCATTTGCGGTGCTTTTTCTTTAAACCGAGCTGATTCCAGAGCAATTGTTGTTTCTACTTCCTGTAATTTATTTAGTAATGATTGATATCTTGCTGCTTGACTTAAAGCTGAAGCCATCAAAGCTTCTTCTGGATTAATTCCCAACTGACTCTGTAATATAGCATGGAGCGATCGCTGTTGGTCTAGTAATATTTTATTCTCTAGTTTTTGTGATTGAATTTGATTACTTTCTGCTGCTATTTCTTGACTTTTGAGTTCTGGGTTAATAAACAGATATTCTTGTTGTAGTTGCTGTGACTCCTTCCGTAATTCTTTGATTTTTTGTTGATTTTTTGAAATTTGTTCCTCAATAAAATCCAATCCTTCATCAGTATTAGTTTTCTGGTCATTTTGACCATACTCAGTGTAAGCTGCTGCTAGTTTATCTAAGACAAACTGAATTTTTTTGACATCCGAATCTCGATAGCTAACTTCTATAATTTTTGTATTATCTAATCTTTGAATTTTTAATTTCTCTTGACTAAAAAGTTGTCTCTCTGGTTTTTTAAACAAAAAATTATAATTTATTTCCGGATATTCTTTTTGTATCTCCCCAATTATTGACTGCATAAATTGCGGACTTTTTAATACTTGAATTTGAGATTGATAATCTAAGCCATACTTATCTAATTCTTGATTTTGTTGAATATTTTGGTTGGGAGATGAAGTGATTTTCTCTTGCCCTGTTCCATAAATAATTTGTGCTGCTTGTTGTTCCCAATTTTCTTGATTGTTTGTAGTTAAATTTCGTGTTTCTGTACCTAATTGATAATTAACTGGATTAGTAATTGTAACTGGTTCAACTAATATTTTAAATTTTCCCTCATATATAGGAATCTGATTTAAAGTCCAGAAATATGCTCCTGTTGTTGTGGCAGTTGCGACACTGAAAATCAAGAAAAAACGATGACATACTAAATTCCAAATTTTATTTTCTTTTTGAGATAATTTTTCCTCTAGTTGATGAAATTCAGCTTCATAGATATATTGATTCTGATTAAAATTTTTCCTCCGGTCTAAGAGTTTACCGTGATTATTATATAAAGATAATTGAGAAATTTTTTCTGGTTCCATATCTATAAATTTCCAAGTTAAAAATAAAGTTATTACTGTGACTCAAGCAAGATAATTTTAAAAATATCCATGGCATACCTGCAACTATTATATACAGCAGATTCGGCGGTATATGAGGTACAAAAATTAACGCTCGAATTTTTGCATTGTCAGATGAAAAGATGAATTATAGCGAAATTGGCTTTTTCCTCGATCAAATTTTATAGAACCCATTTGAGATCTATATAATTATGGTAGTCAAGTATTTTTGCGCATCAATTTTGAGGAAAAATCATCTGAAGGAGTGTTGAATTTTTTGTATTATTTCTCCCCACATATTCCCTCTTTTCTGTTATACCAATTCCAAAAAATAATACTATACTTCCGATGAACTTCAGTTATTAAGTAATAATAATGATTCAGTAATCAATGTAGAGGATTATCGGCATTAATACAAAATATCTTGTGCCTTTGAACCCTACTACCTACTGCCTAGGAGATGTAGCAAAACTTTTGAGAAATGGTATTACCTCCTGTCTCCTGTCTCCTGTCTCCTGTCTCCTAGCTAAAAAAACTTAGTATTTATGAAGATACCAAATGGGTTCTATAATTTACCATTCTCTCAATCATCTTCTCTTTTGACAACGCACGAATTTTTGTATTGCAGGCATATTATCCGCCACAGATACACATCACTGAGATGAAACACCCTGTATCTTCATTCAATAATTTTAATTCTAAACTAAGACGCATCTTAATTTTATATTCTCTGTTGGGGAATTTTTTTCGAGTTTCATATTTATAAATTTAACAGTTAAAAATAAGACGTTGTACAGTGACGAATGATTTTAGATTTTTGATTGAATTTGATTTTGGATTAATCAATTGCTAGAATGATTAATTATTCCTCTGCTGATTAAATCTAAAAGTCTTTACAGATAAAGGTAAGTGTTTTTTTAAGTATCAAAAAGTGCTAGGTTTTAGGTGGTAATAGTTCAAAAATTTAGGATTTTGGTCAAGAGTTGGGCAGAAAAATCACTCTTATGATTCTTCCTACTATCTCCTCTATAATTCCCCTAACTCCTGACTCCTCCCCTCACTCACAAGACTTTTTCAACAAACCCTAATTAATGGTTTTTTTAGTCAAAGTCTAACTAATTTTTGGCAATATCATTCCATAGCGTGCAAACCCAAAAATAAAGTTATTACTATGACTCAAACAAGATAAATTTAAGAATATTTCATAGCAGACCTAGAACTGCTACATATCTTTATTCAATAATTTTATAGCGGTTTTCACAAAGGTAGACTACAGACAAAATATAAGTATGTTTGAAGTCCAGATAATTCACACCTAATAGCTGTATTCTATGTTAATGAAAACCGCTATAATTCTCAGCTAAGACCAAATTTAGTTTTATACTATCTTTTGCCTGTTGGCTTTCCCAAAATTGAGATATATAGCTTAAATTTTTAACAGTTTAATAAACATCTCTAAAATTATATAAAGCTTTGAGCAAATACTTGTATGAGGAAAAGTTTTTCCCACTAACTATTGTATTTTCCCTACTATGATATGGAGCTTCTGATATATCAAAGGAAAAGTTGGCGTTGGTAAAGAGCGTGTATGATATTAATCTTAATTCTTTAGGAGTCAGGAGTCAGGACAGAAGAAATAAGAAGAAAGAGTAGTAGAAGAGAAAGTCTTTTGTTAACGCTCTGATCCAGGCATGATTCATACCTCAAATTACCAACGCCGAAAAGTTTCCCACTATTGCCTGTTCCCTAATATATATGGAGCTTCTTAATATAGCACTCGAAGTAAATGTTAGGAACATCAAAAGCTTAAACAACGCAATATTTTCCCTTCTTCCTTCTTGCCTCTTCCTTCTCTCCTAGATAACTAAAGCCTTCTTCCTTCCCAGCTAATCAAAAATATCTAAAAATACCCCTAAAATTCTATTAATAGGACTGAAAGGAGCTAAAACACCTCTAACATTATCAGTCAAAGCTGCCCTACCAGAACGACCAACTAAAATTACATCATTATTAAGTAAAGTAGGGTTAGTTTCTTCATTAACTTTTGCAGAAAAATCTACCTGTACCTGACGACGAGTAACCGTACCATTCGGGTTGAGACGAATAAGCTCCACTTCTTCAGTTTCAGCTCTTCCCTGGTTAAAACCCCCTGCCGCTAATAAAGCTTGATTAAGCGTACTATTAGGAACCATAGAAATTATCCCAGGATTAACAACTTCTCCAATAAGATTAATTTTTAGATTGCCAGGAGAAAAACTTGATGCGGTAACTTCAGCTAATTCATCCAAGTTAACTTCATCTGCTACTGGCACATAAATTGTATCTCCTGACTCTAAAACTAGGTCTTGGTTTAAATCTCCATTTTGCAGAAGTTGCCAAAGGTCTACTTTTATAACTTGTTCTGTACCAGCACGAGTTAGTCGGCGTACCATTATTTGCCGAATATCTGCAGATGGAGTAATACCTCCTGCCATTTTAATCGCTTTAGTGACAGTATGCAAATTAGTATTTTGAGAAGATGAAATATTGTTATCTGCTTCCGTAGAATCTGAGTTTTCTTCTGTAGCTGAAAGTTGACTTTGGTCAATACCTGTTTCTAATATATATGGACCAGGCCGTGCCACCTCTCCCACCACTGCAATATTGAGAGGTTGAGTATTAGTACCAGCAAAGTTAGCATTTACTAATTGAGAAGACTCTACTGGATTAACTTCAGTAATACTAGGGACAAATAAAGTATCCCCATCCCGCAGAGGAATATCTTGACGCAAGTTACCATCTTGCAGTAGTTCCCATAAATTAATATTGATGACTTGCTCTGGAGCATTGAGTTGGGTGCGACGAATTTTGATTTGCCTGACATCTGCTGAAGTTGTCACTCCACCTGCTACCTGTAATGCTTTAGTCACTGTAGGTAATTGAGTCCCACTTTGAGTATCCTCCCCTCCATCGACAATGGGAGAAATAGTATATGAACCTGGATGTTGGACTTCTCCAGCGATCGCTATTTTTAATGGACGTGCTGCTAGGAGATTGAGATTAACTATAGATATTTGTAGATATTCGCTGTATTTTTCTTGAATTAATTCTTTTGCTTCATCTAGAGTCTTTCCCTCAACTAATACGTTACCTACCAATGGCAAATTAAGAGTCCCATCAATTTGCACTTGATGTTGGCCATTTTTCCCACTATATTCTGGTATGTTAAAGATATCTATTTGAATGCGATCGCCGCCGCCCAGTGTATATGCTGTTGAGTCTGGTAAAGGAGTTTCTGGTTCAGGAATAGATATTGGTTCTGGTGCTGGAGCAAGCAGTGGTGGTTTTGCTTCCGTACCTTCAGGCAAAGGTTCTGTGAGTTTTGGTAAAGTTGAGTTTGCTGGTGCTTTCTGAAATTTTTGAGAGAGGGGTTGAGCTTGTGCAGAATATGCCAATCCCCAGCAACTGGATAATAAAACTATTATTCCATAACTTAGATTTTTGGACAAAGATATGATTAGCAAAATGTCATCTTCCCAGTATCTAGATTTATTTTGCCTCATTGCTGAATCCCTCCCTATTCTTTAGATTACGCTAAATGACCTGATTTTTCTAAACTATTAATTATATGAGCCACACTTTCTTCTAATGTTTCTTTATCTGTGTGGCAAGTAATTTCTGGATTTTCTGGTGCCTCGTAAGGGTCGTCAATACCAGTAAAATTTTTAATTTCTCCTGCCCTAGCTTTGGCATATAATCCTTTTACATCCCGTGTTTCACATACTGCTAAAGGTGCGTTTATATAAACTTCTATAAAATTTTCATCCATTTCCCTAATTTGATTGCGTATTTCTCTGTAGGGACTAATTGCTGCGGTAATTGCTACTACTCCGTTACGACTGAGGAGATGAGCTACAAATCCAATTCTCCGGACATTTATATCTCGGTCTTCTTTGCTAAAAGTTAACCCTTTTGATAGATTTTCTCGAACTATATCTCCATCTAATATCTCTACTTTACGACCTCTTTCTCTTAATTTTTCTGCCACAACCTTACTAATAGTTGTTTTCCCAGCTCCACTTAAGCCTGTAAACCAAAGAATAAACCCTTTTTCCATTTTAACTTAATTTTTGTGAGTTTTGACTAATTTTACATTTTACCGGAATTTGTGAATTAGTAGTTAAGCAATACCCAATGTAACTAAATTTTTTGACAAACACAAATAAAATTTTAGGCCACCAACCTGTTAATAATTTTATTTACTGAATGAGGACTATCTAAACCGGATAATCATGGGTAGGTAGTTGAAACATAGTTTTTGTTCTTTCATAATCTATAGAATTAATTTAGGTCTTAACTTTACATACCCTTCTCTTCGTAAACCCACTTTAATAGCTTTTTACTCAACCCCTTTTGGGGATTTTAGTATTACTCACTCTCCACAATTATTGGCTTTTTTTTTAGTATTAAAAATCGGTATAAAAGAAGATTATATTCATAAATTATTAGTTAAATATCCTGATTGTATCTTTAATATTCGTATCAGATAATAGACACTATCACACGGATTTGACCTATGCAAAGTTATACAGCGATTATTCTTTCTGTTTTATTATTACTAAGTAATACTCCTAGTAGCAAAGCTTTAGTAATTGAAAATGAAGTGGCATTTTCTTCTATATTTTTCAGAGGATCTGCTAAAATTAAAACTTGTGACGATCCTCCCAAAAAGGGAAAGACACGAGCTTTTGTAAACACAATTAGTACTTCTGATTCTGATTGTGAGGTTGAAAATGACAAACGTCCTCATCGTGGTAGTGGACGCTGAAGCTTATCAAAATGTCTCTTGCTGTATTAAGTTTTAATTCTTAATTACATCTTTGTTAAAGTTACTTAAGGCTTTGGTTTTACGATCTTAACTCTCTGAAAATTTGTCAAAAATTCTCTTGTTAATTAACGAGAGAATTTGATTGTTTAATATCGTAGTAAGCTATGGGGTATTTAAACTATATAACTTCAGACCTTTAAGTGTTAACAGAGAACATCAAATCTCAATGCATTATTAACCTTAGTAACCATTGATACTACTGCTATTTAAGTGTTATCTATAGTACTTTTGTATGTTATATTGATATAAATATGCATGTCAGTCAAAAGTACACAGGGTGTAAAAATCTACTAAGATAACAATCTATTCGCACACTTAATTTGCGTGCCTGCTCTTACGCCAAATGCAAAAAGTCTCAAAGAAATATACTTGCTTGGTGCAAGAGTTATATTTGGCTGAATTTCTATTATTGAATTATCATCATAGTCAGCATATTTTTAATAGAGGATGATACTATGCCTCTTAAGTTTTTGTTATTTTGGGGATTGTCATGAAAAATGATACCGATCTGATTAATAGCCTTAGCCCCAGTGCTATGGATCAGATTATGTTATATTTAGCATTTAGTGCCATGAGGACGAGTGGGCATCGTCATGGAGCTTTCTTGGATGCAGCTGCAACTGCGGCTAAATGTGCGATTTATATGACCTATATTGAACAAGGTAAAAATCTGCGCATGACAGGACATCTGCATCACATAGAACCTAAACGGGTTAAAGTAATTGTGCAAGAAGTAGAAGAAGCGCTCACTAAAGGTAAACTACTAAAAATGTTGGGTTCTCAAGAACCTCGCTATTTGATTCAGTTTCCCTATGTGTGGCTCGAACAATATCCTTGGAATCCTGGGCAATCAAGGGTTCCTGGTAAAAATCTTACTACTGAGGAAAAGCGATATACTGAAACTAAACTCCCCCCAAATATGCCTGATGCCAAATTGATTAATTCTTTTCAGTTTATGGAGTTAATTGAGTTTTTACACAGGCGGTCTCAGGAAGATTTACCACCAGAACGCCGAATGCCTCTAAGTGAAGCTTTAGCAGAACATATTAAACGTCGCTTGATTTATTCTGGTACGGTAACTAAGATAGATTCTCCTTGGGGAATGCCTTTTTATGCCCTCACTCGCTGTTCTTATTCTCCAGAAGATGAGGAGGAACGCACTTATATCATGGTCGAAGAGACAGCTCGTTATTTCCGTCTGATGAAGGATTGGGCAGAACAAAACAACAAGGTAATGCGTATTTTGGAGGAGTTTGATATTTCTCCAGACCGCTATGAGCAAGCTAAAGAAGAGTTAGACGAAATCATTAGACATTGGGCCGATCGCTATCATCAACCAGACGGAAAACAAATGGTAGTACAGATGGTTTTTGGACCCAAGGATGATTAGTCTAATTACTTGTAAATTCCGATCATTGAGGAGTTAGAAGTTTTCTAGCTCCTGATTTAATTTAATTTTAAAGTGAAGGTTGGTAATTTGTAATTTGTAATTAGCAAACTTCTCAAATAGCTTCACTGTAAAATTATTCAGATAAATTTTCATTACTTAGCAAAATTTTCTATAGTCTCCTTCAGCATATTCTAGTAAATCTTCCCTAGTCATCCTACTAACTTTCCGCAAATCAATACTTTTTCCACTCCTAAAAATTATTGTCGCTCTTGTTCCTATAATTTTTCTTGAATATCAACCACGAGATAATTCCGTTTATCTTTTCCCCAGTGAATTTCAGCTTCATTCTTTCACTTTTAAACATTTGATTTTCCATCCATTTATCATCCCATTGGTAAGGATGCCAATAGTCTTTAACTAGCTATCAGCATTTTAGCACTAAGCTTTCAGCACGCTAAAAGCTTGAGTTTACAGCAGCTTCGGAGTTAGTGAGGTACAAAGTTTGATCGCTTTAGTAAATATAAATCTCCAGAAAAGGTTCTTAAACCTTTATAGTACTGTTCCAAAATCGGTATTTTTGGAGAGGTCTAATAGGGAAGATAGATTTAGTCTTCAATTGTACCTCACAATCCTCAAAAGTGCTGTAAATCCCCGACTTCTATAAGTCGTTTAATTTTACAGAGGGGTTGTCCCTTCTAAAAAGCTGACTACTAAATGCCAATCAGCTGTTTGCGCAGCATTCTGTCAGGAAACGCTTTTTAAGTGCTTTAATTAAAAAAATATTTGTGCATCAAAATCTTCTCCATTATTTTGTTTCCAATACCAATAAGAGATCGTAGTCCTCAAAGCATCTTCCAAATCCTGATAACAGTAATAAATTGCTTCTTCTACTTCTGAATTTAAAAAATCTACACCTATGTTAGTCAAAGCAGAAGCATACTTTTTAATTATTTCTTGGATACCTTCATCTAAATTGCAAATAAAGCAAAATTTTGCCTCCATTTTATAAACCAGATAATTAATTTGCACAACTAAAAGGGCAGATTTTAAGTATTATTTTCCCCTCTTAATTGGCATCCAATTATTTGATATTATTTTGTACTTTTTATTTTGGGTTTAATATCAAATCCGATAGCATCGGTGCTATTCAGTGTTAAATATATGTACGGGTGAACGGCCGTTCACCCCTACTCCCATACTCAATAAAATGTAGAAAAATTTTTGATAAATTGTATATTAATTCCGGTCTAGACGGTGTTGACAATTAGTTGAGGTTTGTAGACAAGAAGTAGCTTGTTGAAGACTATCCCCATCCACTTTTTTCTTCTTCCTTCTTCCTTCTTCCTTCTTCCTTTTTTCTTCCTTCTTCAAGACTTAATTAGGGTTTGCTGAAAAAGTCTGTTTTAAGGAGTAGGGGAGCGGGGGAGTAGGGAAGTAGGGGAGTAATTTTTGGGCTACTCTCCTGCCCAAAATGCTGACTTTTTGAGCATAAAGAGCTAAAAACTAGGTACTTTTTCCAGAGCTAAAAAGGCTAAAACTTTTATCTATAAATGCTTTGATATTTAATCAGCAAGACTTAATTACTCATTCTCAGGTGATGGAGAAACTTCTACTTCTTGCTCATTTATTGGTGAAGAAATAGACTCTTGATCCTGTTGACTTTCTTCTGTGATAACTGGCTGTTCTGATTCTTCTTTTTCCGAACTTACAGGAGACTCAACTGCTTCTTTTTCTTCTATAGTATTAGAAAATTTTACATCATTAAATAAAGGTCGATTAAAAGCACCTATCTTAAAACCTTCAACATCTGAACTACTAACATAATTCCACATCCAACCAGGACTATAAAGTGGCATCATCACTGCATTTTTCAACAAATATTTCTGAACTTCTATAACTTTTTCTTGTCGTTCTTCTAAATTAGTTGTAGTTCGCATTTCTGTTAGTAATGTATCCAGTTCATCACTTTGATAACCCCCCATCCAACCAGGAGAATGCCACAATGTATAAAGAAAATCTGGGTCATACCAAGACCACCCCATCATATCAATAACACCATTACCTTCTGTTTGACTATTTTCCTGTTTTATTCTGGCATTAAGAGTACCAATATCCATTGTTTCTAACTTAGTTTTGATTCCTACTTCTTCTAGTTGAGTTTGAAGGTTTTCTATTACTTTTTGACGGTTTCCTCCTTTCCAGGTTAAAAGAGTTATTTCTAATGGTTGATTCTCACTATAACCAAGTTCCTCTAATAAAATTTTTGCTTCTTCTGGATTTGGTTTAATACTAAACTCGGAACAAAGTTTTTCATCACTAGGAAACATCACATCTGCGATCGCGCATTCGGAAGGTTTAACTAAACCTGCAAATACTTCCTCCGTTGCTTTTTTGGGATCTATGGCATAAGTTACTGCTTGTCTTGCTCTATCATCATCAAAGGGAGGTCGAGAAGTAACGAACTCTAAAAATACTATTTGACCAGTATTTTCAGCAGTATGAAGTTTGAATTTTAAGTCTTCCTTGAGAGCAGAAATTTCTTCTAGTGGGGGTTCAGTTAAATGAATTTCTCCAGACTTGAGTGCTGCTAAACGTGCTTCCCTTTCTGGCATAGTTTTAATTATCAATTTTTTGATGTAGGGAGTACCAGAGTTTTCTACTTGTCGCCCATAATTTTTGTAGTCTGGGTTGGCCTCTAGTACAAGTTGTTCCCCTTGAGTCCACTCAGTAAATTTGAATGGACCTGTACCTATTGCTCCTTCTATGCCAAATTTGTTGTTATAGGTTTGAATAGCAGAAGGACATATCATGCTGGAGTAAGGATCGGCGAGAAAGCGGAGAAAGGGGCTAAAAGCTTGAGACATTTTGACTGTAACTGTGAGGTCGTCTACAACTTCGACAGTTTCTATCGGTCCCCAACTGTCTTTGGTGTAGTTTTCTGTCTCAGGGTTGATCGCTCTGTCAATAGTAAATTTGACCGCTTTAGCATCAAAGATTGTGCCGTCATGGCATTTGATATTTTCGTTGAGTGTAAAGGTATATTCTTGGCCATTATTGCTGACTGACCATTCTTTGGCTAGGTTTGGTTGAATTTTACCTTGGTCATCGAAGGCCAAAAGTGTTTCGTAGATTTGATCGATTATTTGTCTAGATAAGGGTGATGTTGATTTGTGGGGATCGAGGGTGTCAGAGTCACTGTAGCGTGCCCAAACAAGGGTACCTGGTTCGGGGGTTGTTGGTGTTTCTGAGTTTCTGGTGGTTTGAGTGTTGTTGCAGGCGATCGCTAAGGTGGCAACTATTGATGCTACTGCTATGAAACGCCAAATTTTTTGATGAGTTAGTTTCTTGAAAAAATTCTTTAGGGAAAACATTATTAGAATATTAATTTTCTTTTAATTTAGCGAGCAAAATTTATAATCACATCACAAAATGTGCTGTATATTTTTTGATTTTTAGTTAAACTTTTAGACTTGACTATAGCAAGGAACGAGTTGGCATTTGACTTATGTTGATGATGAATCTTAGACAGAGAAATTCTTTTCTATTGCCTGTTACCGAAAAATTAATAATTAATAATTATTAATTAAATAATTCAGCTTACTCTGTCTCCCCTTTCAAGGGGAAAAAAGCGGTCGAGGGATGGCGAGGAGACCTCGCCATATCCAATCGACCAAGAGAAGAAATAATATTTCCTGATATTCCATTCCGTAACGGTTTTAACCAGAGGTAATTATCCATTATCCATTAATGAACTGTTCCCTGTTCCCTGTTATACAATGGGTTAAGTTTTGTTAAAATATCAAATGTAAACTTCATTAATAATATTAGGTAAAACTTTGTTAGACGAACAGGCGAAGAAAACAATATTGCGTAAGATTCCTCACGGATTATACATCTGTGGTGTTAAAGATGGTGAGGAAGTTAATGGTTTTACGGCCAGTTGGGTAATGCAAGCATCTTTTGCGCCTCCCCTAGTTGTTAATTGTGTAAACAAAGATTCTATATCCCATGCCATGATTAAGGCTAGTGGAGTATTTTCTCTGAGCTTTTTAGCAGCAGGACAAAAAGATTTAGCTCAACAATTTTTCAAACCTCAACGTCGTGTGGGAAATAAATTTGAGGATATAGAATTTTATCTGGGAGAAACTGGATGTCCAATTATTTCAGATACTCTTGGTTATGTGGAATGTAAAGTTGTTGGTGCTGTAGAAGAGGGCGACCATACTGTATATGTAGGAGAAGTAATTGCTGCAGGTGTACATCGTGAGGGAGACCCTCTATTGTTAGAAAGTACAGGTTGGAATTATGGTGGTTAATTGTCATATATCAGGACTTACGCAAGTTTACCTTGAAAACGCCATATGTAGGGGCGAATGGCATTGGCCTTCTCAATTTATTGTCCGTGCGTAAGTCCTGATATATTAATTAGCACTCAGCAATCGGCTTTTTGATGTTTATGAGTGCTATATAGATATAGTTTTGATGAATAGCTCTTTAGCTCATATCTACTAGATTAAGCTATAACCATTTTTTTTTGTTAATTATTGCTTTGCCGATTAAATCTAAAAGCATTGACATATAAAGACAAGTGCCTTTTTGGGGTCTTTCAAAAGTGCAAAAGTTTCAGCTCTTCATGCTCAAAAATTTGATATTTTAGGCGCATAGTTGGGCAGAAAAATCATTCTTGCAATTCTTACTCCTACCTCCTCTAAATTCTCCTGTCTCCTGTCTCCTGTCTCCTAACCCCTACTAAAAGACTTTTTCAGCAAACCCTAATTATTGATTGATTTATGCCACTAATTAAAGTTCAAACTTCTGTTTCTCAACCAGAAAAAGATAAAATTGACAGCCTCTTAAAAAACCTTTCCTCTGGCATGGCGAAGCATTTTGGCAAACCAGAATCTTATGTAATGACTACTTTTGAATCAGATATTCCTATGACTTTTGCTGGTAGTAGTGATGAACCTGTCTGCTACATGGAGATTAAGAGTATTGGTAGTATGAACCCTCAGCAAACAAAGGGGATAAGTCAAGATTTTTGTCAACAAATTAATCAGGCTTTAGGCGTACCAAAAAATCGAATTTATATAGAATTTTCTGATGCTAAAGGTTCGATGTGGGGCTGGAATAGTTCCACATTTGGTTGAATTTTCTACCTTTTTTCAGAGAATTATATAGGGTAGTTTTAACTAATAATTTAGTCACTCTAAATTATTAATAACTATTGTTAAAACTGCCTTTGTCAAAATATTAAAAATCCGGTTATACTTTTTTGATAAATTTTTACTACAAATATTTCAGTTATTACTAGGAGTCAGGAGTCAGGAGGAATAGTTTTTCAGCATTTATTTATATTATGTCCGCATTTGTTAGTAATCAAAAACATCATCTTCTGACTTCAACGGTAAATCTCTCCATACTCCCTGCTCCGGTGCTCCCTTATTTATAAGTATTTAACCGCACATAATATTATTGAGTTGAAGCTTGATTTTTAGTCAAAGAGAAATTATGGGTAAAGTCTAGAAATATAGTAATTTCAAATAAGAATGAAATACTTTTTCAGCTAAAAGTCTTTCAATGGAAGAAACGCTTGTCTCAATCTAAAATTGAAATGACTATAACTCAAATTCTGCGTAACATTATTTTTTGATCGATGGTATTAATGTCAAGAGATTTTTGAAATCAACTCAATAGGACTACAAAATAGTATTACTTTGACTAAATAGCATTGTAAAGCTTCGCCAAAATTAAAAAAATATCTATAGCACTACCCATTAAGACTAGGACAGTTAAAAAACTTCAAAACATTACAGTTAAAAGTTTTTGCTCTAGCTGATAGCTGATACTAAATCCGGTTTAGAAAGAACCGTTATAGCGCTGCGCGCAGGTAACAGCTCATTTGGAACTCATTTGGGGGAATAAAAAGCTGATAATATAAGATTTTAGCTATTGGACACTTCCTGCAATTTGTAAATATGCCAGCGCACATTGCTATATTATGAAGGTAAGGCAGTTATGCTGAGGGCAGAATGCAGAAGGGTTAGAGAGTAAGAGCGAAAAACGGACTTTTGATAACCGGATTTGGTATGATAACTGAATGCTTATAGCTGAATGCTTATAGCTATATCTTGAATTTATTTCAGTGTAAAAATCCGCCTAAATCAATCAACAAGGCGGAGTAATTAATTCAAGAAATAATACTTATATTGAATAATTCCTCTAGGAATTTATGGAAATACTTTAACTTACTTTTAACATGGAAGTATTCAATAAATTACATTCTGAATCTTCTGAATGCCAAGCTAAACCATCAAAGGCAATTTTCTCAATCAAACTAGCTAACCGTAATGCTTTAAGAGCTTGTTCTCCTCCAACTGAAGGTTGATTTCCTCCACCCACACAATGAATAAAATGCTCTAACTCTGCATGAAGAGGTTCAATATTGCTAGTATAAACCTTTTCAATTAAACCATCCTGACGATAAAGAACCTGACCATAATCTGTCACATAATCTGCTGTTGTTTGCCGATGAATCAGAATTTCATTATTCAGAAAATCTGCTTCTGTCAAAGAATTTTTACAGTGAGCAACAATAGAACGTAATTTTTTATGTGTCACCTTACTAGCAGTTAAAGTCGCTACAATACCATTGGCAAAACCAAGAGTAGCTGTTACATAATCTAAATTTCCAGAACTAGAAACACTACTTCCACTAGCAGTTAGTTTGACAACTGGAGAAGCAACTAAATCTAGTAACAAATCAATATCATGGATCATTAAGTCCAAAACTACAGACACATCATTAGCTCGATGAGAATAAGGACTCATCCGATGAGCTTCTAAGGCCAATAAATCTTCAGTTTTTAGGACTTTAGTAAGTTCTTGAAAAGCAGGATTAAATCTTTCTATGTGACCCACTTGTAAAATTCGGTTAGCTTCAGCAGCAGTATTTACCAAAAATTCGGCCTCGGCGATACTAGCAGCAATAGGCTTTTCCATTAAGACATGGACTCCTGCTTCTAAGCAAGTCATTCCTACAGCGTAATGCTGAAGAGTGGGAACTGCTACACATACAGCATCAACGTGAGGTAAAAGGTCTTTGTAATCCTCAAAAAAACGAACTTGATATTTACTGGCAGTGTCGAGTCCTCTTTCTACATTAATATCTGCTACACCGACTAATTCTGTATCTTTGAGCAAATTTAGGACGCGGGTATGATGCTGTCCCATATTACCAACCCCAATAACTCCTACACGAAGAGATTCTGGTTGACTATGTTTAGTAAAAACGGATGAATATACTTTAGACATTCTATTTAGCACTCCTAGATTCTCCTCCACCACACCTAATTTAGAGTAAGGTAATAGGTTTTTTGTTCAGTCTTTGCAAATTTATCTTATATTTGCTGACTGGGGCTAGTGCTATAACATTCTAAGTAGGTGGCGTTAAAAATTATTGTGATGAAAAAGTAGGTAGGGAATCTGTCCTATTGGCGACGTTCATCAATTGATAATGGATAATTACCTCTGGTTAAAACCGTCCTTGATTGAATATCAGGAAATATTATTTCTTCTCTTGGTCGATTGGATATGGCTCCGAGACCCGAAGAGTGACAGAGCCGCTCCGAAGATCGCCATCCCACCCTACGGGAAGCTCCGAAGATCGACCGCTGTCTTGGTTGATTGGATATGGCGAGGGGACCTCGCCATCCCTCAACCGCTTTTTTTCCCCTTGAAAGGGGAGGCTTTTAACCAGAATTATTTAATTAATAATTATAATAATTATTAATTATTAATTATTAATTATTCGGTAAGAGGAAAGATTCCAGAAGGGAAGGGCTTTGTCATTTATTTGAGTTGGTAAATTTTCTGAGGTAGTTAACAAAGTCACCAAGTCAGTAGGGGTGGTTTCTGTTCCGGAATACTTTCAGTCCGCAAATGCAAAGCAGAACCTAAATGTGTAATTAGGAGCAAGACAAACACCAAATCACCAAGTCAGTAGGGGTGGTTTCTGTTCCGGAATACTTTCAGTCCGCAAATGCAAAGCAGAACCAAATCACCAAGTCAGTAGGGGTGGTTTCTGTTCCGGAATACTTTCAGTTCGCAAATGCAAAGTAGAACCTAAACGCGTAATTAGGAGCAAGACAAACACCAAATCACCCGCACAGAAGTTGTTTTTGTCACGGGTTCCCTTGCAGATATATCCTCTAAAGGACTGTGCTACCAGGTGCGTCTGTAACACTCCGCGGGGTCGCACCGCTGTTCCCTGTATCGTGACTTTAGCAATATTTTATCTTTTCTTTTGCGGGTTTAATACCCCACCGTCAGTTGCAGTGCTTAAAATTGCTTGGGGTTATAAGACACGAAGTGGCTTGTCGTTGACTATCCATAAGCAATTTTCCCCTCAGTGCAAGATGGCAGAAATAACTAACCAGTTACAAAATCCTAAAAGCCTTACCAATCAATACTTTTGACTTTTGACTTGCGCGTAGCGGCACTTAGCTCCCGCAGCTCCCGCTGCCTTCTGCCTTGTTCAAGCAATTGGTATAAAAATTAGTATGTTATTAGTATGACTATTACTGTACTTGAAAAGCATACCAAAATATAAAGAAAATATTACGATTTTCCAAATTTACTAAAGCTGTATGAAATAATTGAATCTAATAAATATTAAATTGAGGCAAGCAAATATAAAGGCCTTAAATATAAAATTCTGAAAACACCAATCTCTTGTTTATTAAGGGTTTGGTGTTTTCTAATTTTGAGGTAATTTCTAAGAATCGAAGCAATCAAAAATTAGTTCAATATTTTTCGATGACAACAATAGTAATTAAAATAGGCACTTCCAGTCTGACTCGTTCTGAATCGGGAAATTTGGCCTTATCCACAATTGCTAGCTTGATCGAGACTATTGCCAATCTACGTTCTCAGGGACATCGAGTAGTTTTAGTTTCTTCTGGAGCAGTTGGTGTAGGTTGCGATCGCTTAGGACTAAGTGAAAAACCTCGTAATATTTCCATCAAGCAAGCAGTAGCAGCAGTGGGTCAAGGAAGACTAATGCGAGTTTACGAAGATTTGTTTACATCTTTGCGACAAACAATGGCCCAAATATTACTGACTAGGAGCGAGCTTGCACGACGTAGTAGTTACGTCAATGCTTACAATACATTTCAACAATTGTTACGAATGGATGTAGTCCCAATTGTGAATGAAAATGACACTACTGCTGTGGAAGAACTGAAATTCGGGGACAACGATACTCTATCAGCTTTAGTTGCTGGTCTAGTAGAAGCTGATTGGTTATTTATATTAACCGACGTTGACAAGTTATATTCTGCGGACCCTAGAAATAATCCAGATGCTTTACCCATTACCTTAGTAGAGCGAATAGAACAACTCGAAGAATTTCAAGTTCAAACTGGAGATTCTGTTAGTGGACGGGGAACTGGTGGAATGATTACGAAAATTGAAGCTGCCAAAATTGCCACAGCAGCGGGAGTGCGAACCGTTATTACTGATGGCCAAATTCCTGCCAATATACAAAAAATCCTAAATGGAGAATCTATTGGGACTCAGTTTGAACCTCAACCACAACCAGTAAATGCCCGCAAACATTGGATTGCCAATATTTTAGTACCTTCGGGTAAGCTGTATCTGGACATGGGTGCAGTTCAAGCAATTTCTGAATCTGGTAAATCTCTATTAGCTGCTGGTATTACTCAAGTAGAAGGAGAGTTTTATCCATCGGATGCTGTAGAACTGTGCAATGAAGAAGGTGGGGAAATAGCTAGGGGACTTGTGAACTACAGCAGTACTGAATTGCAACAAATTCTGGGTTGTCGTTCAGAAGATATACCTGATATTTTGGGCTATACAGGATCTGACACAGTAGTACATAGAGATAACCTTGTAATTAAATGTTAACAGCCTTCTCCTGACGGAGACGCTGCGCGAACGACTGGAAGTCAGTCCTCAAGAAGACCGAGTCAGTAGAATTTTTTGGCTTTGCTCATCGGATGGAAGCCTTATGGGGTATAGAACCCATTTGATAGCTATATAATTATGGTAGTCAAGTATTTTCGCACATCAATTTTGAGGAAAAATCTGAAGAAGGAGTGTTGAATTTTTTGTATTATTTCTCCCCACATCTTCCCTCTTACCGAATAATTAAGGTAAAAATCCTCTCCTTTAAAGGAGAAACAAGCGGTCGTTAGCGGAGCTTCCCGAAGGGTGGGATGGCGAGGATATCGCCATATCCAATCGACCAAAAGAGAAAAAATTTTCCTTTGAGTCAATCCTATCGGTTTTCAATAATAATTAATAATTAATTATTAATTATTAATTAGGGCTGGCTGAATAAATCTCAAAGCATTTACAGGTAAAGGTTTTAGATTTTTTAGGTCTTGAAAAAGTACCTGGTTTTCAGCTCTTCATGCTCAAAAAGGAGCGTATTTTGGGCGAGAGTTGGGCAAAAAAATTCTCCCCTACTCCCCTACTCCCCTACTCCGGAAAAAAGACTTTTTCAGCAAACCCTAATTATTGAACTCCTGTCTTCTGTCTCCTGACTCCTTCTTCAAATCATTGTTTCTGGTGGAGCAACATCAGAACCAACAACTACACTACCTTTAGTAGATTTTAATCCTGGTGTTTGAGTAGTTTCTAAATGTTTATCTGAGTGAGCAACTGAATCAGGAGTGTCTAATTTATCTGGAGTGAGATTTGCTCCTGGACTTGGTTGTTGAGACATCCAACTTAGTCCACCTACTGCGCCGGCCATTAAAGCTGTATAACCTATATATAGATGAATGGGACCTATACCTAATCCAATGTCCTTATTGGAGTTAGACCAAGATGGTATTAAGCTTTGAAGTGGATCGGACATAGGTAAAGCTTCTGCTAAAGCTACTCCATCAAATCCTAAAGCGTTACCTATACGAAAGATGAATCCTCGAAGATATATATCTTCTGGTAGTTCATCTGTTTGGCCTTTTTCTATAGCTTCTAGATAATGAAGGGGTACGAAGGTTTGTTTATGAATTTGTTTCATAGATAAACAACGCATTTTTCGTGCTTTTTGTAGTTTTTCCCCTAGTTGCTGTAGGTATGTATTTTTTTCTTCAACTAATAAGGCTGCTTTTTCTGCTTTTGTAAGTTTTTTTCTCCGTTTTCGTCGATTATTTTCTAGTGGTAACTCTTCTGAGGAGTTTTGGTTATTTTCTGGGAGATGAGTTTCCATATTGTTGGAATCTATGGAGACTAAGGCTGATTCAGTAGTAATTTCTGATTCTACAGTAGTAGTTAGGTTAGTACTCATGTGTGTTTGAGGTTTATTTTGATGATTTTGGATTAACTGTTCCTGATTCATTTGTTGGTAATTAATACTTTTTTTCTGCTCATTCATATTTTGAGAATGAGAGTAAATTGGGTCTGCTGAAGATGCTTTTTTTTCTGGTATTAATGTTATAGTCAAGTTTTTTAGGCTAAGTTTTATTGCTTCTAGTCCTAAGACTTTGATTTGAGTTTCGGTGTGAGATACTGCTTCTTCGAGAGAAGTTTTTATGTCAGTCAACATTAGACTATAAACTTTGCTAGTATCGGTTTCAGCTTCAATATTACTCAGTAGCGATCGCCAATCATCTTGACAAATTTCTATAGGAATATGACCAGAAAAACTATAGCCAGATGTAGGTTTTAATTCCATCTTGGGGTTTGAGTTTTATATATTAATAGGAGTAATCTAAGTAATTTATTCTGGAATTTTGTGTTGATTCCGGATATAAAAAGTGCCAAGATTTAATTTTTGTTTTTTATACAAGTTTCCAAATATTTCAGTTTTTTTACTGGGAAATTTTTCTAACGAGTAACCTTTAATTTATCTATTGCGAAATAGTTTTTGCAATTTAAATTTAATAAGGTCATTAATTTTATGTAAATTTTATAGATAGATTAATTACCTACAAATTAATAATCCAGTTAAAGTATCAATAGAAAGTGCAATTCTACAAAACCATAACTGAATATACAATTTTTTTTCTCAAATAATTCTTGAATATAGTTTATAGGAGTTTTCAAACAGATAGGCTACAGTAGCCAAAGCATTCTCCTACTGCCTACTCCCTGGTTTCTCTCTTGGTAAGCATTCCCTTACCTCTACTTCTTCCAGTGTTAAATGCCTCTTATGGATCAGCTAAAGCTAACGGCGATGCGGGGTCGCATCGCTACTCCCATGCCCCAAAATAATTTTGTAGTCTACTTAAATGAATTGCGCTGTAAAAACGCAATTTTACTGACTACTTATAAACCCGATCTAGTAAAAATAGTCCTACGACAATTCCGATAAAATGAGCCACAATAATGTGAGTATTACCCAACAGTATAATAATATCCGGTGTAAATTTTTCTAGTTCTGTAGAGTTAAACATAGACGCTCCCATAACTAAAGATTCGCCTAATAAAATACCTCCAATTGCTTCTGCTCCTAATAAAGTTAGAGTAATCCCAACCAAGTTCGTAATTAAAGTCCTTTTCACTTGTTGAGTTGTATCTGCCCTGCTTGGCCTTGAAGAATCTGTAGGCGCTCGTAATTTCCTTGCCAAGCGAGTGTAACGAAATGACAAGAAGATGCTGAATCCTAGTACCACAAGTCCACAAATTGGAAAAAAGAGGCTACCTCCCGCACCTGCTTCATCCATTTGATTGGGTAAGATGAAAGCAGCAAATAAAAACATGAAGCCTGAAATTACCCCCAATGCAAGTTGGGACCAGAAACAAGTCCATCCGCCGAACCGGAGTGCATTAGCTACTTGTTTAACAGCAGTTGGTAGGTCTGATAAGTTTGACATATTTATGCTTATGTATTGTCAATACTTTGATATACTCACGACGTTGCCCTTGAGAGAAAATGCTATAGATGGTTTTTGTCTCTCTTGCACCGTTCTTGCCAGATTAATCTTGTTTGGTCTAAAGACGCCTTTCCCAGATAACCCAAAACATTCTTGGAGTTTTATCAATAAGATACTGGCGCTGACAATATATAGACCTATGGCCTAAGTATATTTAAGACTGTAGCATTTATACTGACATTTGAGCAATATGAAAAATATGGACTGATATTCCCATCAGATTCTTAATTAAGGATTACAGGGGGACTTCCTGGGGATATTGGAGCGAATTCTGGCAATGTACTTGACTCTAGGTCAACTCCTTTTAAAATATATTTAAGAATTGTAAACAAACAACTCTATTTGTAAACGTTATTAAATTTGAGACCTACTGATTATGACACAACCACAACCTACTACGAAACCGAATCTGGATGAACCAAAATTCGGTTTTAACCAATATTCAGAACGTCTGAATGGTAGAGCAGCTATGATTGGCTTTGTATTAACTCTGGCAATTGAATACTTGACTGGAGAAGGTTTACTATCTTGGTTAGGTCTCAATTAAAGTTTTAGCTATACCTAAATTATAGAGATCTACTATATATAATAGGGATAGAGGTTAAACCAATACAAAAGTCTATCTATCATAATAAATGTTGAAAGAGATCGAGCCGTTATAATCGCAGTTATTTAACGGTGATACGGGGTCTATAAACTGCGCGGGAAACCTACGCAGACAGCCCCTCATAAATTTCAACCAGAAAAATAATTGAGCAATACGCGCGCACATTTTTGGCGTTATAATCCTATCAATAGCCATGGGACATATAGCTCGAGAAAAGCTCACCGCCTGCGCTCAGGTAATCTCAGGGTAAAGACGGAGCAAGAAAGCTTCTGGAGATGGTAGTGGAGGGGGTAAAACTCAGTTTATTTGATTTGTTACCTAGTTAAGAATCTAAGATACAAGAATCTCACGTTATAATCGCACTGATTTAACGGTGAGAGTGTCAAAATAAAGATATGGTAAAGTCATATTGTTGGTAAGCCTAATATTGTCAACAACTTACCAACAATCTCTATCTAGTTTGCAATTATACTGCATTAATCTAGACTATTCCTAGACTATTCCTAGAGTGAGAATTAGTTTTATGTAGCAATTAATCCACTATTCACCTTGGCAATCTCAATATATGAATTGTAATTTTGGCGAAATACCAGGTTATTATAATTTTGTATTAATTGCTCAATATTGAATATTTAAGAAAAAATCAAAACTAATTTACTGATTTAAAGTTTAATACGGCAGTATAGTTAGTTATACATATCTATAAGAGGATAAAGGGAATTTATTAAATAATTAGCTAAATTCCTTGAAATTCAAGAAACTTACGAGTAAATTTAAGTTGTATCAAATTAAGCTTATGATCGACGCTTTATGGCCAAAAATCTTAAAAACTGCTTATCGAAAAGATCCTGTAGCAAGCTTTTTTGTAACAGTAGGATCGGTTGATGCTGTTATTGGTGGTTTAGGGACAAGTTGGTCTTTATTTAGTTTTGGCATAGGTACAGTAGGACTAGCAATTATATTACGTTTCTGGTTATTAAAGCGTTCTCAGATAGATCGAGCTACTCCTGTTCCAGAATATTATTTGCCTCCTAATTCTTCTCGTCCACAACTACCAATTCTAAGTAGAAATAAAAAGCATCTTCCTTAAATTAAATAATCAGCCATACCCCCAAGCTCTGATAAAAATTAGTCAAGTTCCTAATATATTAAGTAGCTTTCTTGATTGGGGCTATCCCCTAATTAGAGATGGGAAGATTGAAGTGTAAATATAATGATAAACACATACTCTATAACCGGATTTTATATTAAGCCATTAATCCTAAAAAATATATGTGGACAGTCTAAAGCCACAGCATAAGGTAAGACATTTTCTACAGTTCAAGAAGAAGTAAGGATAGTTAGAAGTTGAGAAAAAAGTTTTAGTCTCTGGAATGATTATAAGTACTAATCATGTATCAAGTTCGATCAAAGTTTTATAAAAAAATAAAAAATGGGAACCAAGGTTCCCACTTTCCTGATTTTTGAGATTTTTTCTTAGTTGCTGTTGTTGCTTTTTGACTTGCCTTAACCTAACATTTCCTCCTCTGCCTTTAATATTTCTTCCCTGGTAACGAGGAGACTCCCATCTTTTCAACCTTTGTGCCATATCTTCAAATATAAACTCATTTTAGTATAACTGGGCAGAGAGAGACTCGAACTCTCACGACCGAAGTCGCCACATTTTGAGTGTGGTGCGTCTACCAATTTCGCCACCCGCCCTTACTTTTACTATTATAATCACCTCTTGTCAAATTTTGCAAGATATCCTGATATTTTTGACTACTTGACCATCTGTCAATTTCTCTAGCACGCAATACAGGTAATGGATGGGTTAGTTGAGCTGTTTGAAGTTGCCTTAAAACTTCACCCAGTTCCGTATTACTAAATTCTTTGTAAGCTCTTGCCTGAGCTAAAAAAGCATCAACATTAAGCTGAGCAGATATACTCGGAGAACCACCTGCCAACTTCATCAGAACTGATGCAACTACTTTTGGGTTTTGTGTTGCTAATAGAGCTGCGCGGTCGCAAGTAAATTCTGCATACCTGACCCATTCTAGTATTTGATTTTGTATGCTTTGAGCTACAATACCACCCCATGTCGAAATTTGTCCAGCAGCCAGTACAATTAAATTACCTAAAGTAAGGTATACTCCATGTTCACACTTAAGATGTCCTAGTTCGTGACCTAATACTGCTTGAATTTCTTCTAAATTCAGTAATTCTATCAAAGATGTATGAACAACAATGAAAGGTTGCTTACCTCGCATAGCAAATGTGTAAGCATTGGGAACAGGATGTTGACGAACATATAATTGTGGTGGTTCTAAGTCTAGTGTTTGACAAGCATCTAAAAGTATTTTGTATAAATGTGGTAATTGATTCTCACCGACTAATACACTAGATGCGATATTTTCCATGTAGAAAAATTGCTCTCCTAATGGTCCTAATAATTGCCTAACTAATAAATCTATGCCAGGTAGTTGTTTGATAGTATTCGTTGCTTCTAAGTCTAATGGATGCCGAAAATTATCTGCTTTCAAGCCAATTAAGGGTATTGTTGCCAAAGACATATTTTGTTAATAGTAACTATAGTTACTGTGATTTTAGCACAATTTGAGAAAAATAATTTCTGTTTCAATGTTAAGGAAAGTTTTATTTTTTAGTTAGTTATTGTTATGTCGCACAAAAAAATTAACTAAATTTAGTTTAAGTTTGATATTAAGTAGAGCAAGCTAAAAAAAAGAGGTTACATTTTTAATCAAAAAAATACTCAAGGCAATGAATACCAACTTTTGAGCTAATTTATAATTTGATACATAGGGCCCAAAATTTACCATTTTCTACTTAGAATGGTTTGGTGTAGTTCATTTATTCAAAAAGGATATTAAAAACTTTAAAAGCTTAAATATATACAGGATATTTCATAATCAATGAGGTACATGTGTGGCGGGAAATATGCCCGTACTTTATAGTTAATCTTTATTACCTCATATACCACTGAATTTTCTGTATGTATTTAAAAGTAACTACTTTCACTATCAAGTAGATAAATTTAATGTTAATATAAGTTAATAACTTGATGATTAAAATCTAGAGAAAAAATGTCTACATGATTAAATATATGTATTCATTGCGACGGGAAATCATTTAAAAACGCTTGTTTTTTTAGTAAGTAAATTTCATCAACAGAAAGGTAAAACAAATCACTAGATATTCTAGAGTTATACCAACTTTATAAATGTTTGCTACAAATAGCTAGGAGATTTTTTAGGAATCAGAATGAAAAGCTTAGATACCATTTCCATTTTTGAGTTCATAACTTATCTTTTTGGCGTTGCTGAATCAAGGGATGAATCTTTTTTGAACAGGTAAATCTCATCCTTAATACTTCATACTTCCTTTTTGTCCAAGCATACAATTATCCCACAAATATGCAACGCTTCTTTTTAGTCAAAGGAACATCTCCTATAAAACTAATGGCTATTCGTCCTTACTACCCTTATTTTTTTTAAAATACTTTTTTCAAATTAGTATTAGATACCATTAAAAAATGGTGGCAAATTATGGAATTATATTGCCAAAAATTAGTTTAGACTTTGACTAAAAAAACTAATATTAATCATTACAGCAATTTTCAAATTCAAAATCTTGTTCATCAAAAATCTAAAATTATTCCTCACTGTGCAATACCATTAGACCTCTGCAGAATAGAGGTATTAGGGAGTAGGAAGTAGGGGGAATTGAAGAAGGAGACAGGAGACAGGAGACAGGAGACAGGAGGAAAATTACATGGGGATTCTCACCCCAAGTAATTTTGAACACCGTGTAGACGGTGGGGTATTAAACCCACAAAGAAAATGATAATTGATATATCTAGTGCGATAATTAATTTTATTTTTTATGATTGGAGATGTCTATTAAAAAAGTAATTATAATGTACTTTATCGAAAGATAAATTCGAGCAGATCATTCTATCTAAGATAAGTTAAGTTATCAGAAGTGAAGTATTGATATTGAGTGCTGAAGTTTGCCAGCACTAGGTAACTATTGAAAAAATTCTACAGATTTCTACATTTATAACAAAAATTGGTATTTCTAATACCAGTTTTATATGAGGTTGCATAGAATGATGAAATTCATTAAATATATCTATCTTTATCTAGGCTTACCTGCGGTCAATTCTGCTTGAAATATTATTCTATGCAGCTTCATTTAAATTTGGTATAAAGTAGTTGAAATTGGTTATTTATTGAAGCAATGATACTGCATTTCATCTCGCGCAGTTAGACCCAGACTTAATAAAGCTATTTATTATATGTACCTTGATACAAAAATATATTGATATGTGAAAAATAATCGACTATACTCTAAAAAATTGGAGAATAACATTAGAGCTATCTAGTAATGCATTGACAACTACAACACACCCTTATTTTTTGAGGACGACCAAAAGAAATAAACTACCTAATAGTCTATTTTGTCAGTTTCAATAAGATTATAAATTGTCACAATCAATTATTTTTCATAATTTGATAATGTACTTAACCCATCAAAATTAATTAAACAGACCATTAGTTTAAAGCTATTTCTTGTATGAAAAATTAAATCAACTTAGACAGAAGTCTGCAATATTTCATGTTCTGTAGGTATATCTATTCTTTGCAACTGTGCTCCTAACTTTTGAAGTTTAACTTCTAGTTTTTCGTAACCTCGGTCTAAGTGTTGTAGACCTTGAAAAGTCGTTTCTCCTTCTGCGGCCAATGCTGCTATTACCAAGGCAGCAGAAGCTCTCAGGTCTGTACCAATTACTGGAGCTGCTGAAAGCTTGGACACACCTTCTACAATGGCATGATTTCCTTTCACCCTAATATTAGCACCCATTCTATTTAGCTCTGAAACATGACGCATACGATTCTCAAATACTGTCTCTGTAACAGAACTACTACCAGAACACACGCTTAACAAGGCCATAAAAGGAGCCTGCATATCTGTGGGAAAACCAGGATATGGCTGAGTCTCAATATCAGTAGCGACAAGGTTTTTACTAGGTATAACGCGTAAGCTTCCAGGTACTTCTTGTCTAATATTTACTCCTACTGACTCAAGTTTAGAAATAACTGCACTCAAATGTTGAGGAACAACTGGTGAAATAGTTATGTCTGAATTAGTAATTGCACCAGCGATTAAAAATGTCCCAGCTTCTATTCTGTCAGGTATAATAGTGTAATCTACAGAATGTAGCTTAGGGACTCCAGATATGACTATGTTCTTTGTGCCAGCACCAATAATATTAGCCCCCATAGCTATGCACAAGTTAGCTAGGTCTACTACTTCTGGTTCTTGAGCTGCATTTTCAATGATGGTTTCTCCCTCAGCCAAGGTTGCTGCCATCATTAATGTTTCAGTAGCTCCAACACTAGGATAGTCAAGATATATTTTTGCTCCTTGTAACTTTTTTTTAGTACCAGTAATATAGGCGTTGACTATACCATGCTCAATATGAACTTCTGCTCCTAAAGCTTGTAAACCTCGAACATGAAGATCGACAGGTCTAGCACCGATAGCACATCCACCTGGTAATGGAACGCGGGCTACCCCTAATCTGGCCAGAATAGGACCGATAACAAAAAAGCTAGCACGTAACTGTCTAACTAATTCATAAGGAGCTTCAGTAGTATCTAAATTACTCGCATCAACATCTAAAGTATTACCATTCTGTTCTAACTTTGCTCCCAATGCAGATAAAACCTGTCCCATTCTATTAATATCTGCCAGAGAGGGAACTTGGCGTAACCGACAAATGCCTGAACAAAGCAATGTTCCTGCCATGGTAGCTAGAGCAGAATTTTTGGCACCACTAATATTTATGTTTCCTTTAAGATCAGATGGACCATGAATTTTCAGTATTGACTGGTTGATAGGAGATAATTTTGGGTTCTCTTTTGAATTTGATGGTTGATTGATGGCTCTATCCTCCCTCAATGACCTAATTATTAATTTCCATTTTTGCTTCTGATTGTACTGGAAAGTTAGCAGATGTCTAGGGGTTGACAAATCCTATTTATTAATATAAGTTGCAAAAAAAAATTAGATGTCTCCGGAATATATTGATACGGTGTATAGGTGAGAAAATATGACCTATATCTATTTATAAATAGCTGCTTAATTAATTTTGAGTTAGATTTTAACTGGTCAGAATACAGTGATGTTTTCGACTACAGAATATAGAGGTTGTGAATGGAAATAGGTATTCCCAAGGAAATTAAGGATCAAGAGTTTCGTGTAGGACTAACTCCTGCAAGTGTCAGGGTATGTACTGAAGCTGGTCACCAGGTTTTCATCGAAACAGGAGCAGGGTTGGGTGCAGGTTTTAGTGATGAGGATTATATCCAAGCAAAGGCCAAAATTTTACAAAATGCTGGAGAGGTTTGGAATTGCGAAATGATCGTAAAAGTTAAAGAACCTCTATCATCAGAATACCAATTTCTCAAATCAGGACAAATCCTGTTTACTTATCTACATTTGGCTGCTGACCGAAAGCTAACTGAAAGGTTGATTGAAAGTGGGGCGGTGGCGATCGCCTACGAAACAGTTGAGCTGCCTGACCATAAGTTACCTTTGTTAACTCCCATGAGTATAATAGCTGGACGTCTTTCTGTGCAGTTTGGGGCGAGATTTTTGGAAAGGCAACAGGGTGGTAGAGGTTTACTATTAGGGGGAGTTCCTGGTGTTATGGCTGGTAAGGTTATGATTTTGGGAGGTGGGGTTGTTGGTACAGAAGCAGCGAAAATTGCTGTTGGTTTGGGGGCAAGGGTTCAAATTTTTGATATAAATGTGGAAAGGTTAGCTTATCTGGAGACTCTATTTGGTTCTAGAGTGGATTTGTTATACAGCAGTTCTTCTGCTATTGAAGCAGCTATTGTAGATTCCGATTTACTTGTAGGGGCAGTTCTAGTTCCTGGTCGTCGTCCTCCAGTTTTAGTGACTAAAAGTTTGGTAGCGCAGATGCGTTCTGGCTCTGTGATTATTGATGTAGCTGTGGATCAAGGTGGTTGTGTGGAAACTCTACGTCCAACTTCTCATACAAATCCTACCTATGTGGAATCGGGAGTTTTGCATTATGGAGTGCCTAATATGCCTGGAGCAGTTCCCTGGACAGCTACTCAAGCTCTGAATAATAGTACTTTACCCTATGTATTACAGTTGGCTCATTATGGGAGTGAAGCTTTAGAAAAAAATCCGGCCTTGGCTAAGGGTTTGAATGTTAAAGACCATTTTTTGGTTCATCCTGCTGTCCGAGAAGTATTTCCCGATCTAAGTAATAATTAAGTTTAAAAATCACACTCCTTGAACATCATTAAGAATAGAATCATTAGATTTATATCAATATCTAAGATAAGATAAGTTTTTCAGCAATTTTCATAGATAGTTTTTTTTGAAATTATCTTCATTCTATCTCTTTTATTTCTACTACTCTTTATTTGACATCCTCTTTGGTAAATCGGTTCGATAAGTAATTAGGGTTTGCTGAATCAGTGTGCATGGTAAGGGTAGAAGTCAGGATAAACGGGGAATTATAGAGGATATAGTAGGAAGAATCGTCCCTTGATTTTTTTGCCCAACTCTTGATCAAAATCCTAAATTTTTGAACCATTACCACCTAAAACATTGCACTTTTTGATACTTAAAAAGGCTAAAACCTTATTTAGATTTATAGTTGATTAAAACTAGCAGAGTGATTATTTATGAGGAGGCTAAATTTATCTTTGGTCATATTCCTAAAACTGGAGTGACTAGCATAACACTATCTCTAGAAGAACGTTTTGAGGTCTAAAGACATTTTTATAGGAGAAAGTAAATATGGTGATAAGTTACAACAGATTTATGAAAAAAAAAATTGGGATGTGTAAACAATAGTCTACTATTAAAGATTATTTAGATACTACTAACTTTTCTGAGTTTATTCGCCATCCTATTCTTTTCTGGTAAAAGATAATTCTTTTTATACTCAATAGACATGGCTATCAAATCGCGATCGCCAGTTCCTGATAGTTAATAGGGTCATTAGTTAGAAAAAATTGGCTCTGCATGGTCAAAATTATGCTAAGGATGAGGAATCAGTTGTAAACTAAGCTATGAAAATAAATCGGCTTTTAGAACTGTTGAGTTGATTTCTGAAGACCGTAGCTATATATATTCGTAATTCAAATTGAAACTCTGAGCGTTAAATCTCGCGATTATAACGGGAGTTCTCTTTCAACATTTATGATAGAATTTGATGTCAGATATCATCAAAAATTTATTTAGTCAAATAGTGTAGAAAAAAGTGTTAAGCTTCATAAATTAAAAAAAACTATTTACTGCTGGTGAAATAACCATTTATACAGTTAAAGTTAACGGTGGAATGAGACTTATACACTCCTAATTTATTTAAAGTTAAAATGCTCTGCAAGATTATAGATTAATGTTTATATTATACCAAATCAACCAAACAACGTAAATAGGTAAAAATAAATGAGAATATTCTCAATAATCAGCATTTAATTAATTTTTGTAACAATTGAAAAGATTAAAAATTATCTTTGTAATTTTTAATATTTATTAGTTTTAGTTATAAAAAATATGGTAGTAAAAAAACTTAATTTAAAGTGATTGACAAATTGAAGTAGATCGGCAATAATAAAAAATTGTGATTTAGCGGAACTGGCGGAATTGGTAGACGCGCTAGATTCAGGTTCTAGTGTTCGCAAGGACTTCCGGGTTCAAGTCCCGGGTTCCGCATTATCTAGTGCTGCTACGCGGAAGTTAAAAATCAAAAATCAAAAATCAAAAATCAAAAATCAAAAATATTGATTGGTAAGGCTTTTAGAATTTTGTAACTGGTTAGTTATTCCTACCATCCTGCATTAGGTATATGGAGTATTTCTTGATTAGCGATCAAAATCTAATGGGTAGGAAAATCACAATATCCTGCTCGTGTTTCACTCCTCAAATAAAATCAGTAATAAATACTAGATAAAAATATAAGTAGTGCTGACCAGTTTAAAAAATCCTTTAGTAAAGGAAATCCGTAAGCTTCATCAATCCAAAGGAAGAAAGGAGAGGCAGTTATTTTTATTAGAAGGAACTCATATCCTAGAAGAAGCTTGCCACAAAAGTTATCCTCTTTTAACTGTATGTTGTACGCCTGAATGGCAAGAAAGACATCAATTTTTGTGGGAATTATTATCTCAAAAAGCTCAAAGGATAGAATTAGTAAGTGAAAGGGTTTTGAAGTCTCTTACTACTACAGTTAATCCTGATGGAATAATAGCTATAGCACCACAAAAGTCAAAAAATTCTGTCAAAATTGCTAGTTTGGGAATTGCTTTGGACAAATTGCAAGACCCTGGTAATTTTGGTACTATCATCAGGACAGCTACGGCAACAGATGTAGATGGTTTGTGGTTAAGTGCAGATAGTGTGGACTTATATCATCCTAAAGTAGTTAGAGCTTCAGCAGGGGTATGGTTTAAGTTACCTATGGCAATTTCTGAAAATTTAAAGGCCGAGGTATTAAAGTTACAAAATCAAGGTTTGCAAATTGTAGCAACAGTACCAAATTCTACTATAAACTATTGGCAGATTGACTTACGAAAACCGACACTAATAATCTTAGGAAATGAGGGTTCTGGTATTTCACAAGATTTACTTGAGTTGGCTGATTATTCTGTCAAGATTCCTTTGGGTAACGAAGTGGAATCTTTGAATGTTGCTGTCTGTACAGCAGTAATTTTGTATGAAGTTCAACGTCAACGTCAATCTCAATCAAATTAGTAAATTATGAACCTATTCCAGTAATAAGATTTTTGCTAAAAACCCTAAATATTTTGATAGTTAAAAACTAAAGATTAAACTTTTCAGACACATTTTAATTGAACAAATTAGCCTGTGAAAAATAGTGGGATAGGTTATTATATTATTCTGAATCCGCTTCCGATAATGGTTGGCTTTGATGATTTGTTTCCATATATTGGTCTATGTCAGCGATCGCTTCCTCTAACTCTGATAAACCAAATTTTTGATTGGACTTTTCACTATCTTGAAGATCGGAATTAGACTTTTCATAGTTGGGTTCCTGAAGAGAGTTATCCAATTGTTTCTCAAAGCTATCAACAAATGTTTTTGCAGCCTGACTACGAATATCTTTTTTATCCATATTAATTTCTGTCCTTGTTATCTTCTTGTTAACAGTTCAACTTATTTTTATATAAAAAAAAGGCATACAAACAGCAGGAGTCTAGTGCCGCTACGCGGAAGTTAAAAGTCAAAAGTTAAGAGTCAAAAGTATTGCTTAGTAAGGCTTTTAGGATTTTGTAACTTGTCAGTTATTTCCGCCATCCTGCACTAGATATTTTATTTCTAGATATCTTTCCGGAGCAAAAGTTAAATCTGCTCTATATTATTAATTAATAGCTAATATTTTGATGATTTGGGGCTTTTGATTTTTTTTATAGAGCGATCAGATTATTAATTTTGACATCTTTGTTGAGCTTTTAAATTTGCTCTACAATCAATGAATATTTTAAGCTATTTTTAGCCATTTATCATTCAAAATGTATCTAAAGTAAGTTTATATAAACTCTTTTTAATCAAATGAAATCATTATCTAAATAGTAATATAAACTGAATACTTATAGATTTCAGTATTTTATCTGAAATAATGAGATTTGTTTTTTTAGGCTCATTATATCATAAACATATAGCTAAGAAAGAATTGGTTAGGACGTAGACTAATAACCAATCTTAGACTAGAAAATGTTTTTCCAACTGTTGCCTGTTCCCTGCTATAAAAGTTTTGTTTGTCGCAGCAAAAAAAAAGACTAAGTGAAGTAATGTCTGTATGCAAGGCTAGCTCATACAGACACGAATGAATAGTTTCCCAATATGGATTATGTACTTAATTTTCTCGCTCCTTGTGCTTTCAACTTAACTATTGCAGTTTATTTTGGTCAAGAATTAAGTTAATCTGGGATCTAGAGCAAATTAAGTTCAAACAAATCCCAAATAAAATATTTAGCTACATTCCTATAATTTCTAATATTATAGTTTTTGCAAACATACAAACAGGTTTTAAAAACAACAGATGACTCAAGAATTTGATTACGACTTAATAATTATTGGTGCAGGTGTTGGTGGACATGGTGCGGCATTACACGCCACAAGTTGTGGCCTAAAAA
This sequence comes from Okeania sp. SIO2F5, assembly GCF_010692685.1. Classification (NCBI taxonomy): domain Bacteria; kingdom Bacillati; phylum Cyanobacteriota; class Cyanophyceae; order Oscillatoriales; family Microcoleaceae; genus Okeania; species Okeania sp. SIO2F5. The sequence continues at coordinate 122,749 of NZ_JAAHGU010000008.1, forward strand.
CAGCTATTGTAGAAGCAGCGGAAATGGGTGGGACTTGTGTTAACCGAGGTTGTATACCATCCAAGGCGCTTTTGGCAGCATCTGGTAAAGTTCGAGAGTTACGGGATACTCACCACTTAAAAACTCTGGGTATTCAATTAGATAATGTAGCTTACGACCGACAAGTTATAGCTTCTCATGCTAGTAACATTGTTGACAAAATTAGAGGTGACATGACTAACAGTCTGAAACGTCTAGGTATAGATTTGATTAAAGGCTGGGGGCAAATGGCAGGTCAACAAAAAGTTATGGTCAAGACAGATAAGGGAGAAGAATACTTTACTGCTAAAGATATTATACTTGCCCCTGGCTCTATTCCATTTGTTCCTCCTGGAATAGAATTAGATGGTAAAACAGTTTTTACCAGTGATGATGCTTTGAAACTAGATTGGTTGCCACCCTGGGTAGCAATTATCGGTAGTGGTTATATTGGACTGGAGTTTTCTGACATCTATACTGCTCTTGGATCTGAAATTACAATGATTGAGGCATTAGACCAATTAATGCCTACTTTCGATCCAGATATAGCAAAAATTGCAAAAAGAGTTCTAATTGAATCAAGAGATATTGAAACTAAAGTGGGTAAGTTGGCGATTAAGGTAATTCCTGGATCTCCGGTAATTATTGAACTAGCTGATGCTAAAACTAAGGAAGTAGAAGAGGTTCTGGAAGTAGATGCTTGTTTAGTTGCTACAGGTCGCATTCCCTATACAAAAAATTTGGGACTAGATTATGTTGGTGTAGAGACTGACCGTCGGGGTTTTATCCCAGTAAATGACAAAATGGCTGTTTTGTCAAGTGGTGAACCAGTACCTAATTTATGGGCGATCGGTGATGCTACTGGAAAAATGATGTTAGCTCATACAGCTTCAGCTCAAGGTATAACAGTGGTAGAAAATATTTGTGGTCGTCATCGGGATGTAGATTATCTTAGTATTCCGGCGGCTGCTTTTACTCATCCAGAAATTAGCTATGTTGGTATGACTGAAACAGCAGCTAAGGATTTAGGTAAAGATCAAGGATTTGAAGTAGGCAGTGTAAAAACTTATTTTAAGGGTAATTCAAAAGCAATTGCTGAAGGAGAAACAGATGGTATTGCTAAAGTCATTTATCGTCAAGATACAGGAGAATTATTAGGAGTACATATTATTGGCCTTCATGCATCCGATTTAATTCAAGAAGCAGCAAATGCTATGGCTCAAAAGCAATCTGTTAATCAGTTATCTTTTAATGTACATACTCATCCTACTTTGTCAGAGGTTTTGGATGAGGCATTTAAACGAGCAACTGTTAGTTAGTTATTAAGCTGAAGCAAATTGTTATTTTAGTAATCGCACTAATATAGCAATTTGGTCTTCAGTCATCATTATTTTTGTTTCTCAGAACTTAATTTTGCTTTTCAACTTAGTTATTGTAACTTCAGTAGATTAATAAAGTCTATACTTCCAAGTATTGAAAATCTGAAGGCTACAAAAAGAATCATTAAAAAAATGGGGTCTTCCTAAAAATGTAAGGATATTCGTTAATATATTCCTTTAATTTTCAGGAGTCTAAGGCAGCAAAAATTATCTTTGATTTTGCGGGTTTAATACCCCACCGTCAACCCAGGGGCAATTTATTGTCACTAGAGAAAAATTGTATCCTTTGAAATCTCGTACATTTTGCTAGAATTAGTTAACCAAAAATATTAGAGTTGTAAATATTCTCTAATGATAAAGAATTAGCCCTGCACCGTCAACGAGGATGCTTAAAATTGTTTGAGGTTATAAGACAGGAAATGGCAAGTCGTTGACTATCCATAAGCAATTAGACCTTCTGCCTTCTGCCTTCTGCCTTCTTCAATACTTATTTAAACTACAAAAAATAGTAAATTATCAAGATAAAATATAATGCAAATTCGTCGCCGACCGCCAACTTCAGCAGTAGAAATGGGTAGTTTACGCTATGAAGTTGCTTTGCCAAACTCAAAACCTCAAAATATTCTGGAAGAAATTGTTTGGTATAAAGAAAAAGAGGTAGATTCTCTGCGGGATAAACAACCATTAATTGAGTTAAAAAAGAAAATCAACTCAATGTCTGCTCCTCTGGATTTTTTGGCTATCTTGTCAACAGGAAAAACTCAACCTGCTGTAATTGCTGAAGTTAAAAAAGCTTCTCCTAGTAAAGGGATAATTAGAGAAGATTTTGAACCAGTTGCCATAGCTAAAGCATATCAACAAAATGGTGCAACTTGTATTTCGGTTTTGACAGATAAAAAATTTTTTCAAGGTAGCTTCGAATATTTGTCAAATATTAGGAAAAATGTTGACCTACCACTACTGTGTAAAGATTTTCTGATTTATCCATATCAAATATATCTTGCTCGTTTATATGGAGCTGATGCTGTATTGCTAATTGCGGCAATTTTATCAGACCAAGATTTAAAGTATTTTATCAAGATAGTTAATACTTTAGGAATGACTCCTTTAGTTGAAGTTCATAGTTTAACAGAGTTAGACCGGGTATTGACAATAGAAGGAGTTAAGTTGGTCGGTATAAATAATCGCAACTTAGAAGATTTTTCAGTAGATTTACAAACAACTTATAAATTAATGGAAGCGAGGAAGAAAGAGTTAGAAAAACTTGGAATTTTAGTAGTAAGTGAATCAGGAATACATGAATATCAAGATGTAAACGTTGTTAAAAATGCTGGTGTGGATGCTGTTTTAATAGGTGAGTCTCTGATGAAAAAAGCAGATCCAGGTGCAGCATTGCTACAGTTATTTACCTAATAATTAAGGGGTAAAGTTTTCCTTTACTGTACAAAAGTTTGTCGGTCTACAAGGGGAGAAAAGAAAAAAAATATTTTAGTCAATTATATAATTTTAAGGAGAAGTTATTGTTCATTATTAATTGTTAATTGTTGAAAGAGTATAGTAGTCGAAGCAAAAGTTAGGACATATCAAAAACTTAAAACTTAGACAAGACAAAATTTTTATTCTTCCTTCTTTCTTCCTTCTGCTATAACAGGTTAACTCAAACTTTTAAAAATATAGGCTTTTAGATTTAGATTAGATATTGACAATTTTTCAGATAAAAGCTGTAGGCGATAGAATTATCAAAAAAATTATTGAATAATTAAATTTTCAACCCTCTCCTTGAAACTCGAAAGGAGAAAAAAATATTTTATTCAGTGCTCTTGTTTTAAAAAGGGTTTCCTGACGGAATCCTCCACAAACAGCAATTCAGCACTCAGCATTTTCCAAAAGGAATGCTCCGCAAACAGCAAGTGATTTATATAGCTGTACTAAATAGGTTTTAAACAAATGTTAGTTATCGAAATACTGATGGTTACTTCTCTTGATATGTAGCTAATGTTCATATTCTATCTAGTGCAGAATGGCAGAAATAACTAACCAGTTACAAAATCCTAAAAGCCTTACCAATCAATACTTTTGACTTTTAAATTTTGACTTCCGCGTAGCAGCACTAGGATAGCTATAGTGATTTATGTTCATATTAATTATCTTTTAACTTATGGGTTTAATATCCTAGCTTTACCCACGGTGTCTACAATTATTTGGGGTTTTAATTCCCATAACTTTTTTTTGTTCCTTCTTCAAGAATAATTACTAATGCAGTAGTTCTCTGATTTCTATTTGTTGTTCAAGTTCCCACATAGCATAATCAATCAATCTGTAAACCGTTAGAAATAAAACTATGGAAGCAATACCAGTTCCCTCCCGTATTCATTATGAATTGCTACTTCAGTTATTAGAAAAAAAGACGATTTTAGCAGTAGACTATCATACAAAACAGCACGAAAAAGCACGGGAACTTATTGTAACTGTGAGAAAAGCTTTAGCACTACAAAAACAATTTGAAGAAAGTTGCAAGCAAGCAAATTTACCAATTGAATATCAATGGTCTCTCAATGAAACAGAAAAATAAATATTAAGTGCATTAGAACAAGCAAAAAAAGGTATTTCTGAATTTGATAATACTCAAAAATTAATATCTAAGACTTTTGAAAATCCAAAGGTAGAATTGGCAATTAATAACTTCACTAAATAAGACCTAGAATAAAACTAACAATAGATAATTAATTAACAATCATTCATTAATTATTTCTCTGCTGATTAAATCTCAAAGCACTGCTAAATAAAGGTTTTAGCCTTTTTGGGGCCTTTAAAAAGTGCCTGGTTTCCAGTCTAAAACGCTCAAAAAGGAGCGTATTTTAGGCGCATAGTTGGGTAGAAAAATCATTCTTACAATTGTTACTCCTACCTCCTCGCTCATTCCCATTCCTCCCCTCCTGGGAGGGGGAGGGGCGAGGGGTGGGTTTTCTCCTGTCTCCTACCCCTACTAAAAGACTTTTTCAGCAAACCCTAATTAGAAGAAGTAATTATCAATTATTGATTTAGTCTACCTAACTAATAAATACAATTCTTAGGGGTCTCACAATTGATAGATTTGTTCAATGTAAAGTTTTTGGGAATGATTAGGAGCAGTTAATACAGTTAGTATTTCGGCAATAATTTGTGAAACCATTCAAAACCATTACTCTAACAACAAAAACTTTGTGGTTAGTTATAACTTCTAACTTTTACCAGATAAATAGTTGCTTCAAGCATTGAATTATCCGTTAATATCTTAAATGTAAATTCTATAGAAAGAAAAATCAAAAATTTCCTCAAAAAAAAATAATTAAAATTAAATAACTCCCAAAATAACAAAAAGATTCCAACTTTGGAATCTTAAAGAAAAAATAAGTTTTTTCAATGAAATGCTTCTCAATCAATAAACATATAAACTAACTCAAGTAACACAAAACAAAGGAATAGAAAGAATGAATGACAAACTAATGTTAATGATTCCCGGACCTACTCCAGTACCAGAAACAGCCTTACTAGCTATGGCTAAACATCCAATAGGCCATAGAAGTGGTGACTTTTCCAAAATTATGGCCGAGGTGACAGAAAACCTCAAATGGCTACATCAAACCAAAAATGATGTGCTAATTTTAGCATCTAGTGGAACTGGGGCCATGGAAGCAGGTATCATTAACTTTCTCAGTCCAGGCGATCGCGTACTATGTGGATGTAATGGTAAATTTGGCGATCGCTGGGCAGAAGTAGCTACGGCCTATGGTCTCCAAGTAGAAAAAATCACAGCAGAATGGGGCCAACCTCTGGACTCAGAAAAATTTCGTGAACAACTAGAAGCAGATAAAGATAAAAAAATCAAGGCGGTTATTATTACCCATAGTGAAACTTCTACAGGTGTTCTCAATGACCTAGAAACTATTAATAGTTATGTTAAAGCTCATGGCGAAGCATTAATTATAGTAGATGCCGTCACCAGCATTGGGGCAGTCAATATACCAATAGATGAGTTGGGTCTTGATGTTGTTGCTTCAGGTTCTCAGAAAGGTTATATGATACCCCCTGGTTTAGCTTTTGTAGCAGTAGGTGCTAAAGCTTGGACTGCATATGAAACGGCCAAATTACCACGTTACTATCTTGACTTGGGTAAGTATCGTAAAGATGCAGCTAAAAATACTACACCTTTTACCCCGCCAGTAAATTTATTCTTTGCCTTGCAAGCTACGCTTAGGATGATGCAGGATGAAGGATTAGAAAATATATTTGCTCGGCATCAACGTTTAATGAGTACGACTCGTGCAGCAGTCAAAGCTTTAGGGTTGCCCCTATTTGGACCAGATGCAGTAGCTAGTCCTGCTATTACGGCAGTTGCTCCTCCACCAGAAGTAGACGCAGAAAAAATACGGACTATTGTAAATAAGCGTTTTGATATTGCTTTAGCTGGTGGACAAAACCACTTGAAAGGGAAAATTTTCCGTATTGGACATTTGGGTTTTGTCAGCGAACGGGATATTCTCACCGCTATCTCTGCATTAGAAGTTGCTTTGCGAGAGTTGGGATATGAAGCTTTTACTCCAGGAGCAGGTGTAGCTACTGCTTCTAGAGTTTTAGCTGAGTCATAATTTAACATCTAAAATGTTGCAATAGTAGGGGCGGGTTCTACGTTAAATTAATGAGTCTTAACCAATTTAGATGAACCCGCCTCCACCCCATTTACGAAGTCATAATTCAGAAGTCAGAAGTCAGAAGTCAGAAGTTATTTTTGTAACGGGGATGTGAGCAACTCTCCAAAAATTTTTTGCCTTAAAAGGTGGGGTGACACGACCCAATTATTTTGATAATCTAACGCTAGCTACATATTGAAGAACCGTTATTTTCAAGGTTTAATAATAGAATAGATTTTAAGTTTGATTTTAAATTGAGTTCTGAACTAGAGTTAAATTGATTATTTCTAGTAATTATTCTGTAAGTATTCTGTAATTATTCAGCTATTAGTTGTCAGCTTAGGGCAATAAGACTCCCTCCTGAAGGAAGTATTTAAATGAATATAGACTTTCAGGTTAAAAGAACCTGCTTTTGTAAGATTTAATTATGACTGGATTATGGCTTAATAAGAACCCTTAATATAGGGTTTAAATCAAGCTCAAAAAATAGCTGATAGCTAATAGCTGATGGCTGTTTGCGCAGCATGACCTAGGAAATACTTAGATTATTCTGGCATTTAGTTGAAATCATAAGTGGTTTCTAGCCAATCAAATATTTTATCTAATTGCTCTAGAGTAACTAAACCATATTGCCATAAAATCATTGGAAAAGCACTGAAGTCTGGTTTACGATCTACTAATGTTGAACTAATACTAGCTCTTTCTGCAACTGCTATAGAAGCTGAAGAAATAGATAAATCATCTTTCAAGAAATGAATAAAGCGAGCATAATTATTTGGTGTCATTTTTCTTTACCTCCTATTTTTCAGACACCATTCTCTTTGTAACTCTTGTTGACAATAGAATATATAGAGTCACATATTTAAGAGAATTATCATGTCAATAAAATTAATATTTTTTTTGGATATTATCGATAGTTATTTACTATCATCAAGCAATAAGTTTTCTTGGATATTGCTAGGATATGCCAGTTTTTTATCTGTTTACTAAACTCTGCATTTTTTCAGAAACTTGAGAGTGAAACTAAACTAGATATAGTACTCCTGGACTATACTAAGTTTTGAGAATAGCTTGGTTTGAATCTACATAAGTTGCCTATGCTATTCCGCAAAAGCTAGCTATTAATTTCTAGAAAAATTTAGTGAAATTATCGTTACTCAAAATGTATATACATTCAGGTTGAAAAAAAATTCACTATCTGTCTCAACATTACAGAAGACTTTCTATTGAATTCTCTCTCTAGTCAAAAGATATAAACAGCGCAGACAGAGGTTCTAAGTAGGTAGTTGCCTTTTTTCAAACTATTACTACTTACAAGGCTAAACTTGGTCAAGTCAAATTTTGGCAAAATAACTACGACAAAATAACTACTTTGGTTTGAATATTTGTATGTATTTTAATTCACAATACGAACCATCTCTATATGCATAAATGCGCAAAAATATACAACTAGATTTTCACTCTTAGCACAAAATATCATTATCCTCACACCAATCAACAGAATTAAATTAAGCAAAGCAAAAATAGACTCTTAGTAAGACAAGTTTTTCTATATCTTCTATACCTTCTTGGTAAAAGTAATACTCATCAAAACTTCAGCACTATCGATATTGTCAAAATATTTCTCTTACAGCTTGCGAAACTTAATTTATCTTTATTTATTTCCGATGAATAGAATAGCAGTATTACAAACCATCAAAAGCTTAAGAATACATATTCTGCACTTTAGGTGAACAATACTTTGAATCCATCTAAATAATGTCTAGCTTACCAATATAGCAAATTAAAACTTTAGTGTAAATATATAGTAAGTAAAATAATAAAAAGTTTTATTAGGTTTTGTCAAAATAATTCAGAGTTTTGCGATATTTTAGCTTGTTGTACAAAAACTATAGGTCTGGGGAATAGCAAAAAATAAATCATCCAATTTTTGGATTCAATTTGTTTGTTTTGTACCAGAAGGAAAAGGAAAAAACTTTGATTATTGATATTCCGTTATTTTTACTCCGAAGTACTATGTAGACAGCTATTTCATAATTCAAATAAAGGAATGGCAACTGCTATAATTTTTGTTGACATACTACCTTCTTCTCAATTCAACCTAAAACCTAAAACCTACCACCTTCTTCAATGAATGATAATTTCCTCTAATCTCAGTTCTGTCAAATACCTAAATTTTTGTAATCATTATCCGGTCTCCTACTTTCAAACCTAATTCCTTTGCACGTCTTCCCCGAAGTTCAATTACTCGATCGACTAACACATCAGGTCCATAAGTAGGGCAAGGGTCAGCTAAACAAGGAGGGACATTATCAGCGATCGCCTTAACTATGCCAGAATTTATGAATATAATATCAAGAGATATTTGGCAATTTTTCATCCAAAAGCTAACTTTCCTAGGTGGGTTAAAAGAGAATAACATTCCTCGGTCATCAGCAAGTTTAGTCCTGTACATTAAACCTATTGCTTTCTCTTGAGGGGTTTTCGCCACCTCTAAATTAATTATCTGATTAGATATATGAGCTTTTGCCGTAATTGGTAAAATTTGGCCTTGTGGAGATATCTGAGAATCTGATATATTTTGAGCTTGTGCTGGAGTATGAAAAACTTGAACAAATATTATTTGTAGCAAACAGCAAAGCAACAGAAATAAGATGATTCCAGACTTAAGTAAACCAATTTTACGACCCATAATTAATTATTTCTCAGATATTCTATGTATGTTTTATTCTTGAAGAAACAAGAAGGAAAAAGGAAAAAGTAGATGGGGACTCAAACCCCAAAAAGCTTGTAAACACCCCAAGTGACGGCGGGGAATTAAACCCAAAATAAAAAGATAAATAATAATTTTATAGTAATTTTTTTGAGATTTCACTTATTTTGACATTCTTGTCGTTAGATCAAAGATTATAATGGAAAATTCTTGCTTCTGTGATTCTAGGGTTAGGCGAAAAATCAAACAACTTATATTATGTCCGGATAATTAGTGATAAAAAAACTTTCTCTTTCTTCTTCTTTCTTTCCTCCTGACTCCTAACTCCTGAGTCGTTTATTTATAACTGTTCAACCGGACATGATATTAAGTTATGCTCCACGACGATTAAATATCTGTTTATAGTTACTTTTGCAGCAGCTATATCACGATTTATTTGATTTCCACAACTACTGCAATTATGTTTTCTATTCCTGCGGAATATTGCGTAAACAGAAAGTTTTTTCTGATTAATATGCCCAAATTTAATATCAAGTCTCATTAATTAGCCATAATAAAAATGTTCTTCTTTTGATAGAGAATATTTTTTCGGTGCGGAATGCGGAGCAAACAAATTTCCCCTACTCCCTACTCCCTACTCCCTAAATTTTTCCGAAGTGGTTATTCAAACAGACATGATATAAGACATTCTTGAGAAATATAATTTTTATCAACTTTAGCAAAATACTTACCTCAATTCCTGCAAATATCAGCCAATATTTCATTGATAAATTGACCTATACCAGAATCCTTTGATTGTTTTCTAACAAGACCTTGCTTACCAAGAATTAAAGACTCTAAGTTTCCCTCAAAACATATCCAATACCACGGACTGTCTGAATTAATCTCTTCTCGCCTTCTCGTTCAATTTTCAGGCGCAAATATCTAATATATACCTCAATTACATTAGACTCACCCAAAAAATCATAACCCCAAACATTTTCCAAAATCTGTTCGCGACTCAATACTTCGCGAGGATGCTCCATTAAAAACCTTAATAACTCAAATTCCTTCATAGTCAACTCAATACTACGACCATGACATAAGACCCGTCGAGTAGCCAACTCTAAAATTAAACTCCCAAATCTCAATTGGTCCTTTTCTGCTATAGTAGGTTGTAAATAAAAACGGACTAATTTTAAGAATTCATCACTGCGATAAGGTTTGAGAAAATAGTCATCAGCTCCAGACTCCAGACAAGCAATTCGGTCGTCAATTTGGTCGCGACCCATCAACAATAATATGGGCATATTATTACCCATTTTTCTCAGATGACTGCACAATGATAGTCCAGATTCACCAGCTAACATTCGGTCAATTACAATCAGAGCAGGTTTAATTTCTATTGCCCTGTGAAGACCCGCGGTAGAATTAGTAGCTACAATTGGATGATAGCCTGACTCTTCTAGATCCAAACTCACATATTGGGCGAGAATTTCATCAGTCTCTATTAGTAAGACTGAACGATCTCGATCTATAGTTAAGGTAGTCATAGCAATATGATTTTAATTGTGAGATATTGGAGACTTTGTTTTAGGTATGGAGGGAATAGGGAATAGGTATGGAGGGAAGAAACGAATATATATGAATAAAATAACTGCTATATTCTATGCTTTAAAGGAACACCTCAATTCTCACATCTGATTCGGTGATTGCTATATTTCTGTACAAAATTTATGATACTAACACCCTCTCATATAATCCCGGCATATTGAAGTTAATCTAGTGCAGGATGGCGGAAATAACTGACCAGTTACAAAATCGCGCGAACAATTACAAATCAAAAATGATTGACTTTTAACTTCCGCGTAGCGGCACTAGCAGTGAAAATTGTGAAAAATAACCACCAGAATAATTTAAGGTAATTCAACAGAAGTTGGCTTGGCAATGTGCGGTAGTCCCCATCCCAATTTCTCGCGCAGAACATGGAAAAACTCTGGTGGCTTAAGTCGAATGAAACGTGCTTTATAATGTGATTGTTTCACTCGTACTCGGTCCTCTGGCAAGACATAACATCCTCCATTACCATCTACAATCATCATCATACGATTTGGACTAGCAGGAAAAACAGTTACTGGTTCAGTATCAGCAAAAACCAAAGCACGGGATGCTAGAGAATGGGGACAAATAGGTGAAAGCTCCAAAACGGGAACTCCCGGAGTCACAACAGGGCCACCTGCCGATAAAGAATAAGCAGTAGAACCAGTAGGAGTAGAAATAATAATACCGTCTGCCGCAATATCTATAGGAGCGTGCCGACCAATTTGGATTTCAAAATGGCACATACAGGTCATAGGTTCCCGATGTAAAACCATTTCATTTAAACAAAGGGCTTCCCATAATAACTCATTATCTCGGAACAGACGTACTTCTAGCATTGTCCTTTCTTCTACTTCATAGTCTCCTGCTAATACCTGTTCAATAGCTGGATATAACTGATTGACAAAAGTCTCAGTCAAAAAACCCATGTGACCTGTATTGACGGTCAATAGTGGAATATGGCAAGGTGCTACTTGACGAAATGCAGATAAGACTGTACCATCCCCTCCTAGGACTACAGCAAAAGTCATGTCTTTGGTAAAGCCAGAGGGAACTAATTGGTCTATAGAAGTATGACATAAAGGACGTTCTAGGCTGGGATAACCTAAGATTCCTCCCGATCCATTATTGATGTGAATATCATAGCCATAAGCTGTCAGCTTGTCTTTTAACTCATTAGTTATGCGACAAGCTATTGGTTTGGCATCGTTATAAATGATTCCTATTTTTGACACTCGAAAAAATCTAGTTCAGGGTGGTTAGAAACTTTAGAAAAAGAAAGGTTTATTCTTGGAAGTTGATTTTCCTAATTTTGCTTGCTCGTACTCTATTTCCTTCAACTTTTTCATAATCCGACTATAGTATTCTTGCAAATAAGATTCTAGTGTGGTTATTTCTTCAGGATTAATGCCAAATACAGGATAAACATCATCCATTGAAGCTGTTAAAGGCTGACTGTTGGCTAATACTTCTGCAAAAGCTAGTCTATCAGCGACATTCCAACCCCATTGAAATGACCTAGTAAGCTGACGAAATATACGCAATAAGTTAATATTGGTACGGGTTACTTTTGCTTTTTCTCCAGACAGTCTTTCACACATCCGAATAATTTCACTAGCATCCCAAGCACGGGGACCTACTACCGGAAAGCTTTGATTTTCTGTTTCGGGAACTGAAATACTACGGACAGCAAACTTAGCAATATCTTGAGTATCCATATATGCAATCGCTGTTCCTTGACCGGGAACCCAAACTGCTTGCTTATCTAAAATTGGCACTGCATACTGGCCAATTAATCCCTGTAAAAAACCACAAGGTTTTAAGATCGTGTATTTTAAGCCAGATTCAGCAATAAAAAGTTCTGTACATCGCTTAATTTCTAGGAGAGGGACTTGGGGATATTTCTCTGCATTTAAAAAGGAGAAAAATATAAAACGTTCTACACCTTTAGCCACTAGAGCTTGAATCAGTGATACTTTTCCTTCCCAGTCTACCTGTTTAATACTCAGAGAGTCTGTTGGTCTCGCAGTTGCAGCATCAATCACTGCATCAACTCCTTCCAAAGCTGGTAGTAGAGTTTTAGGCTTACAGAGATTTCCTCCTATTAGTTCAGCCCCCCACTCTTTTAAAAAAGATGCTCTACTGTAGCTTCTGATTAAGCAGCGTACTTCATAACCTTCGTTTAGGGCACAACGCACTATTTGTCTACCAAGAGTACCAGTAGCCCCTACGATTAATAGTTTCATAAACAGTTTATTGATTATATTAAAGATTCTTTATCACTTTATCAAAGTTATCTCATTTTTTTACAAAACTTAATATTTTGAGTTAAATATGTTTTAGCTTATATTTTTATTAATCTATTTAAGATACCATAATATCCATAGAAAGTAAATACCACCATAGGCATTCCCCACTAGAAAAAATTAATGAGGAAATGCTCCTATAGCAAAATGTCAGTCAGTTAAGCGATCGTAATACTTTAGAGACCGGGAAATTTGATTATTCGCCTCCTTGTAATTTAAGTAATAGGAAACCTCCTGCTAAACCAATCAGAATCACAGAAAAAGACAAAATAGCTGCATTGAAAATCTCACCACTCATATTCTTAAAATACTCCTATGTAATTTGTGATATATATTTTAAGACATTTTGACTTCTCCCCAGACTAAAGTCATAAGTATTCTTCAGCGGAATAAATATGAAAATATCAGCAACAGAAATAGAAAATACAAATCCTCGTTTAGGATTGACAATTGGAGATCCTGGGGGCATAGGACCAGAAATAATTCTTAAGGCTTTAGCAGACCCTACTGTTACAGAAAATTGTGACTTGACAATTATAGGCAGTCATCGCATTTTGCAACAAACCTATCAAAAACTATCTCAACTCTCGAAAAAAACTCAATCGCAACAATTACTTGTCAAATGGGAAAATTTAAAAATTTTAGATGTAGAGTTTAATGGAAAATTAGAAAATATTTTTCCCGGCAAAGGTAATGCTGTGAGTGGGGAAGCTAGCTTTTGTTTCATGGAAACAGCCATTGCTCAGACTTTAGCTGGAAAATTTCAAGGTATTGTTACTGCTCCTATTTCCAAAACTTGCTGGCAGATGGCTGGTCATAAATACCCTGGTCAAACTGAACTTTTAGCAGAAAAAGCAGGAGTAAAAAAATTTGGGATGCTATTTTTTGCGCGATCGCCCCACAGTAATTTTGTACTCCGCTCTCTTTTAGCTACCACACATATACCATTATGTCAAGTCCCAAAAGCTTTAACGCCAGAGTTGCTGAGTTGGAAATTAGAGTTACTAATAGAAAGTTTACAAAAAGATTTTGGGATTTCTCGGCCAAAAATTGCTGTTGCTGGTTTAAACCCTCACAGTGGAGAAAATGGACAATTAGGAACAGAAGAGCAAGATTGGCTCATCCCTTGGTTGGACAAACAATGCGATCGCCGACCGGACATAGAGTTAGATGGGCCAGTGCCACCGGATACTATGTGGGTCAAACCAGGTCAAGCTTGGCTAGGTTTACCAGCTAAAACTTATGATGCTTATTTGGCGCTATATCATGACCAAGGCTTAATTCCAGTTAAACTAATGGCTTTTGATTTAGCAGTGAATACTACCGTTGGTTTACCATTTGTTCGTACCTCTCCTGACCATGGTACAGCTTTTGATATTGCGGGTCAGGGTATTGCTGATGCGACGAGCATGAAAGCAGCAATAAAGTTAGCTAAAGAATTGATATTACAAAGAACTTATTCATAGCAAAAGTAGCCAAATTAATAGAATTGTTTCTGCAATAGTTGACTTAGTGAATCTACAATCTAAAATATACAAATAGGAGGTATAAGAAAGCTGACAAATTTGATTGTCAAGCAAATATACCTACTAATACCATTTTAGTTAGCTCTCAGGGGTGAGAAGAAAAGATTCTTACTTCAAAATAAGTCTATTAAGGCATGAGTTAATAAACAATAAAAGTAAGCATTTCCTACGGAATGCTGGGCAAACAGTTATTAGCATTTCCTACGGAATGCTCCGCAAACAGTAATCAGATGCATGAACTTATGCAAGTAATAACTGAGGTTAGGTTATAGCCAATTTCATTAATGAATTTTAATTCTCAAATGAATTTTAATTCTCATTGGTGGATAATTCCTTTCTAGTTATGATAATTAGTTAATAGCAAATAGCTGATAGCTGATAGCTGATGTCTGACTGCTGAATGCTTACCAATAAAATGGTAAAAAAATCAAAATTTATTTGAGAAAACTTTGAAAACTATATCCTTTGCTATCCAGGGAAAAATGGATTATGAAACTTTAGGAAAAGCAGGAGGAATTAGCACAACTCCTGGTACACCCCAATGGGCACTTGCTATTAAGTTAAAACTACAATCTGTTCTGAAAAAAGATGTAGTTGTTAATGGGGAACAATTAAAAGCATGGCGTGAATTAATGAAACAACCAGCAGCTTATCAACAATTACTTGATGAGCAAGGAAAAGCATTTAATAGTTATGAAGAATTATGTCGTGCTCAACCACCTTATGGATTAGGTTGTGAAGCTAAAGAAATTGAAGAATTAATTAGTAAATTAGAATCAACTGAAACAAAAACAGTCGATCTACCGGAAGACCCATTAAAAGATTTAGGAAATCCATCAAATTACTTTCATAAATTTTCTAAACTTGTGGAAGCTTGCTCAGATAATCAAGCTTTAAATGCACCGAAAATCGGGGAGATTTTAGATTATGCTCATAGCACTGCTCAATTATGGAGAAAAAGATGGGAACATTTAGGATGGTTAGAACAATCAAAAAGTAGTGGGAGAGGTTTTTACCAAATTACTGAATCAGGAAAAAATGCAGTTAAAAATTGGTTAGAGCAACAGCCAGAAGGTAAGTTGAATCAAGAACTTTGGGTAGTAGTTCCTAAAAATCCTCAAAAGGCTGCAGAAAAATTGATTAAGTCGTTTAAGGGTGAAGATTTAAGAGAGATTTACAAACTAATTGGAGAGTCTTTTAGTCAAGAATTAACTGTATTTCATTCAGATTCAGGTATGGAAAAAAATTAGTATTTAGTTATTAGCAGATTACCTAATCTATCAATGTCAGGGTTAACAGCATAAATTAAGAGTTTAATTTTTTTATCCTTCAATGTAATTTAATGCTGAAAAAATAAAAGGTTGTTTTTGAGGAGATTATTAATGTTAAAAGTAGTCCTGAACTGTATGGAATAAGTAAATTATTGAATCAATGAAAATAGGAGTTTTTCTTCTGAGTAAATGTTCCTTATAAAATAGCTATAGGGATTACTTTTAACGGGGGTATTTTGAGTGAAATAAATTGTGTCATACTTGAATCAAAATTTAACTTATCCGAAAATTAATAAATAAGTAATAAACAGCCTCTACTCCCATTAAAAATTTAGGTATATTGGTAGTTTAAATTTTGTAGAGATACTCTATTCTAAGTTGTTATTTAAGTTATCAGTTAGCCTCCTGCTCCCTCTACTAATTTTTCTTCTTCTTTCTTTCCTCCTGACTCCTGACTCCTAAATAATTAAGATTAATATCACACACTAATTCACCAACGCCGTAAATTTTATAAGAGGAACTAATGACAGAGCTTTCCACTGAACAATTGCTTTATTTGCTTTACACATTTGCTTATTCAACAGAAGGAACTGTTACTAGAAGTACAGTTAGGAATCATTTATCTAAAAAACGCCGCCCCAATGCAAAACAGGTTTGTGAGAGTTTATGTGAGCTGAAGTTATTGGAGTCTCCTAAACGAGGGAGAATTAAAGTTACTGAGATGGGAATGAAAGCTCTAGTTCTTAATCTTCAAACAACGGAGTATAAATTTAGGTCTAACAAAGGACCTAAAATTTTAAATGCTCTGATGGCTTGTTTAAAATTAACAGCAAAATATAATCAGATAAATTATCAAAATGAGGATATGGATTTTGAGACTTTTGTAGATAAGTTTAAAAAGCTTTACCTTGAAGAAAGGAGGCGTCAAGAATTGGAAGGTGTTGTGGCTATTCGTAGTAAAGAAATTTGCCAAAAGTTTAGGCAAAATAATCATATTTCTGAATTGCTACTAGAAAAATATTTTGAGCAATTGAAATCTGATGGTTTAGTATTTGCGGTACAAGAAAACAATAAAGAATTAATTCAATGGGTGAACTAAATTATGCCGGAAGATGCAGGAAAAAAAAGATATATTAGAAAGTTTTTACAGCAAATTCAACCAGGAGAAGGTTATGTGGAAAATATTTGGGTTGAACGTGATGTAAGATTACCAGGAAAAGAGGGTGAAGATGATACTACAACTACAGCTGAAAGTTTATCTGGTAACTCTTCAATATCAAATATAACGGAATTGCTTCGAGACGATCTTAAACATACTTTTGATGATAGATCTTTTACATTTAGATTTGTGGCGGCATTTCTTGGTAGTGGTAAAACTTCCCTATTAACTTATTTGCATGAATTAACAACAACTCAGTCAAATTATGAAAAACATTCTGTAGTAATTCAGTTTCCACTTTCTCATTTACGGACAGTTGGTAGTAGTCATAATTTTAGCATTAAACTTTACTGTTATATTTTAGGAGATACTTTTTGGCAATTAATACATAATCAAAATTTATTGCCAGATGTAAAAGAAGTTGCTAAAAACATTCTCGAAGAATTTGATGCAGGGTCATTATTAAATACAGGAACTAGAGAAGAGATAAAATTAAATCCTTTTAGGTCAAAATTTAGTAAATTTTTCGCAACAAGTGAAGTAAATTTTGTTGAATTATTTTTTGATGTGATATCTCAAGTCACAAAAGTAGACCCCAGATTTACTTTTGTCTATCTAACAGATGAATTAGATTCATTAGAAAAATTTCAACAAGAAATAGAAGAAACTAGAGTAATTTTTAGAGCATTAATCAAGCAAGCTGCTCAGAAATTTAGAAGAAGTATTCCTCTGCTAATTTATTTGGTAGGTACATCAGATAATGTCAGTTCTTTAATTGAAGGAGACTCTGTATTAAAAAGTTTAGTCAAAAAGTCAACGATTAATCTTAGTTTAGGTTCTGATAAAGAATTTATGATGATTAAACAAGAGATAGATGAAAGAATTAAAGGAGCATATAAAGGATATAAAAATTTTAATAATGCTTGGCAAGAAATTCAGAATATACCTTTGAGACCAGCTAAAAATTTTAGAGAATTTTGTCAATATTATTCAGGAAAAGTTCTAGAAATACATGAAAGGTATTTTGCCGAAGCAGAAGAGCAGAAATTTGAAGGTGATGCTCGTGAATTAGTCAAAGCAGAATGTCAAAAAAGGTGGGGAAAATATTTACAACAGAGAGTATACACATTATCAACAGTGGAAACTACAAAAGTAATTCAAGGCAAAAAAACAGGACAAAAGCATGCCTTAGATTGTTATGTAGAATTGCTTGATAATAATAGAGTAATAGCTAGAACTTTTGGTGAAGCTAAAAATTATAAATTGATTATTGAACACTTGGATGATTTTAGTCGATGGTTAGATGATTTAGGATTTAATCCATACCCTTCAGAAAATACTCCTCCGGACTTAGCTTTTATGATTGCTCCTTCATGTCCAGAACGTCTTAAAAGAAAGCTAGAGTTACAAAATATTGAATTTATTCAAGTAGATAAGGTTATTGATAAAAAATCAAGTAAATTACCAAATTCAACAAGTTCAACTATAGAGAAAATTATTGAAACAAAATCAACTTCATCCTCACATTCGACAAGCTCAACTGCTGTTAATATCAATACAGCGAACGAAGCAAAATTAATAATTGCTTTTAGAGGAACAAGTATTAAGAACAAAACTATTCAAAAGCTGCTAAATAATAGAAAAAGTAATCCTTACAAAGACTTAAATAATCTGGTATCCGATCTTAAGTTTAGCGATAATGTAAAAGCTAAACTTCAAATTAAACTCGATAATGAAGAAATTAGTTTTTCTGATTGAAGTAACAAAAGTCAAAGAGATACTTGCCATGGAATAAATCATTTATATCTCTCCACCCTTCCACTACTAAAAATTTTCTAGGCACCTCTATAAATTATCCGAAAAAATCAACAATATTGAGATTTTGCTAGTGTGACAATGACCAAAGTCAAAGAGATACTTGCCATAGAGTAAATCATTTATATCTCTCCACCCTTCCACCACTGAAAATTTTCTAGGCAACTCTATAAATTATCCGAAAAAATCAACAATATTGAGATTTTGCTAGTGTGACAATGACCAAAGTCAAAGAGATACTTGCCATAGAGTAAATCATTTATATCTCTCCACCCTTCCACCACTGAAAATTTTCTAGGCAACTCTATAAATTATCCGAAAAAATCAACAATATATATATGGAGTAAATCATTTATATCTCTCCACCCTTCCACCACTAAAAATTTTCTAGGCAACTCTATAAATTATCCGAAAAAATCAACAATATTGAGATTTTGCTAGTGTGACAATGACCAAAGTCAAAGAGATACTTGCCATAGAGTAAATCATTAGTCAAAGAGATACTTGCCATAGAGTAAATCATTTATATCTCTCCACCCTTCCACTACTGAAAATGTTCTAGGCACCTCTATAACTTATCCAAAAAATTCAACAATATTGACCAAAGTCAAAGAGATATTTGTCATAGAGTAAATCATTTATATCCCTCCACCCTTGCACCACTGAAAATGTTCTAGGCAACTCTAGAACTTATCCGAAAAATTCAACAATATTGAGATTTTCCTAATGTGACAATGACAAAAGTCAAAGAGATATTTCCCATAGAGTAAATCATTTATATCTCTCCACCCTTCCACCACTGAAAATTTTCTAGGCAACTCTATAAATTATCCGAAAAAATCAACAATATTGAGATTTTCCTGATGTGACAATGACAAAAGTTAGACGTTCTTTACTTGATAAAAATCCAATCAACTTCTAAGATTAAATCAACCATTCACAAATCAAAAATATGAAATATCCAAAAGAACCTCTAACATATCCCATCACCCACAAAACAGACATAGTAGAAAATTATCATGGTGTAGAAGTGGCAGATCCCTATCGATGGTTAGAAGACCCTAATTCAGAAGAAACTCAAGAGTGGGTAAAGGCGCAGAATGAAATTACTTTTAATTATCTCGCAGAAATTTCCGAAGGAGAAAACATCAAAAAACGACTGACTAAAATCTGGGATTATGAAAAATATAGCGTTCCTTTCAAACAAGGCGATCGCTACTTTTATTACAAAAATGATGGTTTACAAAATCAAAGTATTTTATACACTTTGCCTACTCTTGATGCCGAACCAAAAGTTTTGATAGACCCTAATAAATTATCAGAAGATGGAACAGTCGCTCTTTCGGGAATTGCTATTAGTAAAGACGGCAAATTAATCGCTTATGGTATTTCTAATTCTGGTTCAGACTGGCAAGAATGGCGGATTAAAAATATTGAGACAGGAGAAGATTTACCAGATGTTTTGCAATGGATAAAATTTAATGTACCAGCTTGGAAAAATGATAATCAAGGTTTGTTTTATAGTCGCTACGAACAACCACAAGCAGGAGAATTAGAAGAAACTAATTATTTACAAAAAATTTACTACCATAGTTTAGGTACTCCTCAAAGTGATGATGTACTAATTTATGAAAAACCAGAGCGAAAAGAATGGAGTTTTAATTGCTATGTCACGGAAGATAGTAAATATTTAGTTATTACAGTTTGGCAAAGTACAGACCGCAAAAATTTGGTTTTTTATCAAGATTTAACTATAGAAGATGCGCCGATAGTAGAACTAATTAGTGAGTTTGAAGCCGAATATCGTCTAATTGATAATGATGATAATATCTTTTGGTTTGTCACAGATTTTGATGCTCCGAAAAGACGAGTTATTGCCATTGATATTAATAATTCTCCATCTCCTTCTTTAGTCACAGGAGAAAATAAGGATAAATGGCAAGAAATTATTCCTGAAACAACAGATACATTGAGAGGGGTAGGCACACTTAATAATCAGTTTGTTGCTTTCTATTTAAAAGATGCTCATACTCAGGTAAAAATATTTAATCTTGATGGTTCCCCAGTCAGAAATGTAGACTTACCCGGAATTGGTTCTGTGGGTGGTTTTTATGGTAAACGTCATGACACAACCACATTTTATAGTTATGTTAGTTTCACAACTCCATCAACTATTTATCAGTACGATATGGTAAGTGATGAAAGTAAAATTTATCGCCAACCAACTGTAGATTTTAATCCTGATGAATTTGAAACCAAGCAAATTTTTTATAGTAGTAAGGATGGTACAAGTATCCCCATGTTTATTACTCATAAAAAAGGTGTAAAGCTAGATGGCAATAGCCCAACTATTCTTTATGGATATGGAGGATTTAATATTTCTCTGACTCCCAACTTTTCTATTAGTAGATTAGTTTGGTTAGAGATGGGTGGGGTATATGCAGTTGCCAATATTCGTGGTGGTGGAGAATATGGTGAAGAGTGGCATAAAGCAGGGATAAAACAACAGAAACAAAATGTATTTGATGACTTTATTAGTGCTGCTGAATGGTTGATTGAAAATAAGTGGACTTCATCGAAAAAATTAGCTATTACTGGTGCAAGTAATGGTGGTTTATTGGTAGGTGCTTGTATGATTCAAAGACCAGAATTATTTGGTGCAGCTCTACCTGCAGTAGGAGTAATGGATATGTTACGTTTCCATAAATTTACTATTGGTTGGGCATGGGTTGCTGATTTTGGTTCTCCAGATAATCCAGAAGAATTTAAAGCTTTATATGCTTATTCTCCTCTACATAATTTAAAGCCTGAAAAATCTTATCCTGCAACTTTAGTTACTACTGCTGACCATGACGACCGAGTTGTTCCAGCTCATAGTTTTAAGTTTATTTCTGCTTTACAAGCAGCCCATATTGGAGATAATCCAGTATTAATTAGAATAGAAACTAAAGCAGGTCATGGAGCAGGAAAACCTACTACGAAAATAATTGAAGAAATTACAGACGAATTTGCTTTTTTGCTGAGAAATTTTGAGATTGAATTGCCAAAAAATTTTGGTAATTAAGGTTTGCTGAAAAAGTCTGATGAGTAAAGGTAGGAGATAAGCATTCAGCATTCAGCGGTCAGCTATTAGCTTTACTACCTTTAGTGGACAATTTAAGCTCTTTGTTCTTGTGCTTCAGTTCTTTGTTCAAAAATGCAGTAGAAGTTAAGCAAATATTTGGTTCATTCATTTTTATTGCGCTCGATCTGACTGCTAATAGGTGAATGCTTACGGTAGGAGTAATTTCAGTTATTCAATTATCAGTTACAGCGGATTCTACTTTGGTGAGATACACCCATCTTGCATTCATTTAATTGTTAATATCTGTACTTCATGTACTTGGAATCTGCTGTATCAGAAGTTTATCTTTGTTTTATACCCTTGAAAGGGGAGGCTTGAGACCTTATTTTTTTGTCAGGAGTAAGGAGAATAATAGAGGAGGTAGAAGAAAAAATTGTCTCTTTATTTTTCTGGGTTTAGTTTTTCCTGGATATGGATATTTTAACAGAACCAAAATCAGATTTCTACATCTATAAAAGTTATGAAAAATATCTAATTAAACTCCACAAATACCCCTTTCTTGGTTCCACTGGTTGTCAACTGATACTGATACTTCTGAACCAGGTTTGACATTACCTCCTGATGTATCGATAAGAACTACATCTGCTGCTCCTAAATAACCACCTCGGTAAATTGGTTGACCTTGCTCATTTACAGTATCGTAGGTTAATTCCGAGACTACAGGGGGTAAATCTAGAGAACGATCAAACCTGACTTGAGTAAATAATCCATCTACATAGGTTGCTGTATAAGGGTAGCCACCATGATCCAATCCATCACAGTATAAGACCATTGCTGCGTGGGCGAAAGGTACTGGTAGAAAAATTGTGCCGACAAATAGTAGGACAAATGTTGCTACTAATGTAGCTACTAATTTAGATATTTGTTGTGGGAACTTATGCCACACACTGCTGAAAAACTTAGTCATAAGATTGTTCATGTTTTTTCCTCGTTGAAAGATTCAATAAATAGTGAATGTTATGACAATATCAAAAAATTACTCTTCGTCAACAAAATAATTTATTACTCCAAGTAATGTTTATACTAAAATTTTTCCAGAAGAATTTTATGATGACAAATTTTTGTCCAGAATTTGTTAACAAAAAACTCTTGATTATCCAACCTATTATGTAGGAGTTAAACAATGTCCTTACAACCTTTGACCATTATCAATGACAACTATCAAGCAGTGAAAAATGATGGACAAGATGTGATTGCCGGATTGAAAAAAAGTCCCAAGAGTTTGCCACCCAAATATTTTTATGACGATCGCGGTTCAGAACTATTTGAAGAAATTTGTCAGTTACCTGAATATTATCCGACTCGTACAGAAGCTTCTATTCTAGAGGAATATGCAGATGAAATTGCTCAACTAACTGGATGTTGTGAATTAGTAGAATTAGGCAGTGGTAGTTCGACCAAAACTCGCTTGTTGTTGGATGCTTATCAAAAAATAGGTGGTTCTTTTAGATATGTACCTACTGATGTAAGTGGGGGAATACTCAAAACTAGCGTACTAGAGCTACAAGAAAAATATCCAAATTTCTCCATTGAGGGATTTATTGGCACTTATGATGAAACTTTAGCTCATCTAAAGTCAAACCCTACACCAACCTTTTTTGAAGGAACTTCCCTAAACAGAACAATTTGTTTTCTGGGAAGTTCTGCCGGCAATTTTCCACCACAAGAATTCGACCGTTTTTTGAAGCAAGTTACTGATGCTTTAAAACCAGGAAATTATTTTTTACTTGGCATTGATTTACAAAAACCCAAAGAAATTTTAGAACCAGCTTATAACGATAGTAAAGGAGTTACAGCTGCTTTTAATTTGAATATGTTATCCCATTTGAATTGGCGTTTCCAAGGCAATTTTGACCTCGATTTATTTACTCATAAAGCTATTTATAATCAAGAAAAATCGCAAATAGAAATGCGTCTTTATTGTCAAGAAAATGTCACATTCTCTTTGGAAATTCTAGATGTAAAGGTTGATTTTGAGAAAGGGGAAAGTATTCTGACTGAAGTTTCTCGCAAGTTTGATTTAGCAGTTATTCAAACAGAGCTGGAAACAAAAGGACTTAAAGTTAAGAAAATGTGGACAGACCCTAAAAGATGGTTTGGATTAATTCTTTGTCAAGCTTAATTTGAAGGAAGAAGGAAGAAGGAAGAAGGAAGAAAAAAAATATGGTAAACATTTCCTATGGAATGTTGCCCAAAGAGAGGTCATGTCTCAGCAATTAGTGGGAAAAAACTGTAGGGTTTTGGTTTCCAAATTCCTACGGTAAAATATTAAAACCTATAGCGTTTTCAAATGAAGTGTAAATCTAGATTGAGGTTTTTTATCATAAAAATAATCCTGTCTTGAGTGCCTACTAATCCTTGTGGAAAGCTACTACTTAATGTTGTTTTCCTTTACTTTCTTTATTACTTATTCACAAAAAAACTGAATCCTAAATCTTAAACACCTTGCAAAAGTAAACAATTAAAATTATTTTCCCGTTAATAACACTATGAACCAGATAAAATCTACTACTCCACCAAAACTTGATAATAGTAATACTAACAATAAACTACGCCAAGATATCCTTGATTACTTTAACAATGCTTGGCAACTTGAAGATATTTTGATGAACAGTCTAGTTGGTGAAGAAACATTTTATTCCAATCCCGACCCTTTGAGAAATCCTTTAATTTTTTATCTCGGACATTCAGCAGTTTTCTACATCAATAAATTAATTCGTGTGGAATTATTAGAAAAACGCCTCAACCCTAACTACGAAATATTATTTGAGCTAGGAGTAGATCCAGAAATACCAGAAGAGTTAGACCAAGCGATCGCCCATATCAACTGGCCTAAACTTGAAGATGTTTGGCAGTATCGAGAAAAAGTCTATCAAATCATTTTGGACCTAATTGAGAAAACCCCTCTAAATCTCCCTATCCATCAAAATCATCCTCTGTGGGCATTGATGATGGGTATCGAACATCAACGCATTCATATCGAAACTTCATCCATGTTGTTTCGGCAACTACCTGTAGAAAAAGTAAAACGTCCTAGTAATTGGGAATATGCTCCTACAAATGCTAGGCCAATTAATAATGAAATGGTTGAAGTTTCTGGTGGGGTAGTAAAAATAGGTAAACCAGAAGATAATCCTACTTTTGGTTGGGATATAGAATATGGCGATCGCCAAGTTGAAGTCTCGTCTTTTGTTGCTAGTAAATATTTAATTACTAACGCAGATTTTCTAGAATTTGTCAAGTCTGGTGGTTACGAAAATCAAGATTTTTGGACTCAAGAAAGTTGGCATTGGAAAACTGAAAATAACATCAAACATCCTAAATTTTGGATAGCTGAAAATGGTGGTTATAAATATCGAGCTATGTTTGATGAAATAGATTTACCCTTAGATTGGCCTGTAGAAGTTAATCATTATGAAGCAATGGCATATTGTTGTTGGAAAGGTGAAAATACTCGGTTAATGAGTGAAGCTGAATATAATTTAGCAACTTATGGAAATGGTAAAGAAGTAGAGGTAGATAATTATAATCTAAATTTTAAATTTGGTTCTCCTACTCCTGTTGGTTTATTAGAAACTGCAAAAAATGAATCGGGATTATATGATTTGCGGGGTAATGTTTGGGAATGGTTAACTGATAATTTGAATCCTCTTTCAGGATTTAAAACTCATCAACTCTATGAAGATTATTCGGCTCCATTTTTTGATAGTCAACATAATATGATGTTAGGGGGATGTTGGATAACTAATGGAACAGAAGCTTTGAAATATTATCGTAATTGGTTCCGTCCAAACTTTTATCAACACGCTGGTTTTAGGATTGTTCAAGGGTAGTAATAACAGGTAAATAAGCTCTAAATATTCTTGAATAAAACATTCCTCTGGTCTTGGTAAAAATTTGGCATAATTATAGACTAACAGAAGTTATGACTCAGAAAAAGTTTTACCTACTAACTGACTCAAGCATTATTTTTTCTTATCTGGTATCTAAATGGATTGAAGCTTTTGAAAAAATGCCAGAATTTCAAGGAATATTAGTTAAAGAGGAAGTTCAATCAAACAAAGTAATTACAGAAAGAAAAAACTTTCATCAAAAATACTTTGGTCAAAAAAAATTGACTGAAGTTATCTCTGGAAAAGTTAGAAAATTTAGGAAGAGCAATTGATAATTTTAGTAGTTTAGAAGATTTGTCTAATTTGCACCAAGAATCAGAACAGTAGTAGGTGGTAAATTGACGTTAAAATATTATAGTAAAAGGCTATTTTGTCTGGGAAAAGAGTCTTAGAAACGAGTCATACTCCTACCTATTATTTTTCCCCCGAAGATATTAAATTAGAACATCTAATTGAAACACCAAAGAAAGGTTTTTGTGAGTGGAAAGGTATTTATCAATATTACGATGTTTGTATTGGTGAAAAGTATATAAAAAATGCCGCTTGGCGATGTGTTGAACCTACGGCAAATTTTGTAGCTATTCAAGAATACTATAGTTTTGTGGCTGCTTTAATGGATGCTTGTTATGTTAATGATGAGTTAGCTACGCCTCAAGCAGGAGATTTTTATGCAGGATGGATTACTGCTGATATTGTCGGGCCATTTAAAGGCGAACCAGGTACAAGATGGTGGTAAATAATTAAATAATGAAAATATAAGTAATTGAAAATTAAGACAGTTCTCAAAAAGCAAGCATATGATAATTATTATTTGTTATATAATACTTATAATGACCTTTTTATAACTACAAAATTCAAAATAATATGAAATTAACAAATGATAATTATAATCCTTCAAAATCTTATTATCAAGCAGAAAAGTTAGACCTAGATTCATGGTTTCAGGTGACTCAAATAGATTATGAAAAATTAATTGAAGAATATTCATTTAATAATCTATTTAAAGGATTTGCTAAAAATAAACTCAAGCTTCTAGATATAGGATGTGGTACTGCTAAATTTCCTAGTTTGTTAGACAAGAAACTTGAGGGCGATATTCATATATCAGCAGATTTACTTGACATTTCAGAATACTGTCTACAGGTAGCGCAAAAACAATTTGATAGTTGTCAGCATTTTAGTATAAATAAAACCTACTTATCTGGGACAGAAAATCTTCAACAATTAGTTGAAAAAACTAATAGCTACGATATTATATGGGCAATTCATTCTCTTTGCACTGTCGATCCAAATAGAATGGCAGATGTATATCTTTATTGTTTAGATTTATTAGGTGATAATGGTAAGTTTTTAATTTATCAACTTGCTGAAAAATCTTCTTACAACAATTTATATAGTTTTTATCTGAGCCATTATGCAGAACGAAAAAATACCACATATTTTCTAACATCTGAAGACCACAAACAAATTTTGGATACGTTAGGAATAAATTATGAAAATATTAGATTCCGTTTTTCCCACAGGATAAATTTTGAAAGTAAGAATATACTAGAAATATATTTGAAAAAATGTGTTTTTGATAATACATTAGATGTATTGAATTTTTTTCAACCTATATTACAAGAGTCTTTTGATCGAGAAACTAATCAATACCAATTTGAGCAGATAGTTGATTTGCTTATCATTGACGAAGTTAGCAATATTTAGCAAGATAAGGAGATAAATTCCGTGAAAATAGAAGTGATTAAAATATCTGATTTTACAATTCACGAACATCATCTAAATGTTATCTATAGTGCCGATAAATTTCAATTCTCAACAAAAGTTTTTTATCAGGATGTATCTTTCTCTGCCTTGCAACAAAAATACTCTCAAGAACTTATCGAAAAAATAGCAAGTTATATTGCTTTATTTGAAGGGATGAAGTTATGTTCGTTATTTCCGAAATATTACGATATTTCTAGAATAGCTACACATTTAGAAAAACCTGTTTTAGAATTTTTTGTCAAAATTTATCAAGGGGTATTTGGTCAGCATTGGTATGAAAATAATATTACAGATTATCAGCAACCAGAATTTATTTATGCACAAGATTTAGGAGAGGCTAATCCTGTATCAATATTAGGAGATAATCGTACTATTCTGACAGGTTGTGGCGGTGGTAAAGATAGTATTGTTGCTATGAAAATGTTAGAAGAAGCAAATATTCCTTTTGCCTCTATGCAATATTCTCATAGTATTTATGGAAAAGCAGATTTACAACATAATTTAATTGCTGGAGTAGTAGCAGAGGTGAATCCAGTTAAAAGTCATAAAATTTCTATTTTTGATGATTTTGTTGACTTTCCTCTTTTTCAATTATATTTCCCAGAAAATTCAGGAATTATCGCTCCAGAAACTCCAGTATCTGTCTTTGAATCATTATTTTTAATGTTGGATAAAGGATACAATTACTTATGTTTAGCTCACGAAAAAAGTGCTAATACGGGAAATATGTTTTGGGAAGAAATAGGCAGAGAAGTTAACCATCAATGGGGAAAAGGTCTAGAAGCAGAAAAACTTTTAGACCAATTTATTCGGGATAATCTCTTATCTAATTTTAAATACTTTAGTATCCTACAACCTATTTACGACCTTCGTATTTTTCAAAACTTGAGTAAATATCCTGAAGTTATTCCGAAAATTCATTCCTGTAATATTAAAAAACCTTGGTGTAAAAAATGCCCGAAATGTGCCTATGTTTGGTTAGGGTTAATGGCTTTTTGTCAGACAGATATTGTTGATGAAGTTTTTCAGGTAAATTTATTTGATGATGAAGATTTACTGCCGATTTTTCAAGCAATGATAGGTTTATCAACCCATACTCCCTTTGAATGTATTGGCGAAATTGATGAAAGTCGTTTGATGATGAAAAAATGTCTGGAAAAAGGTTTATCTGGTAAAGCATTAAATATGTTTGCTGAAGAAGTTTTATCGGATACTAGAATTGACTGGGAAAAAATAGAATATAAATATAATTCTGTGTATGAAAAAGAACACGCAATCCCGGACTGGTTATTTGAAAAGACTAAAGAAAAATTGTAAATTTAATTGAGAGTAGGGAGTAGGGAGTAGGGAGTAGGGATAGGGTTCGACCGAATAAAATCTCCTCAGTCTTTTCCTATAATCCTTACAAACATTTTATTACTTAATAACTGAAGTCTTGAGGAAATATCGCGTGATTTTTGGGAATTGATATAATCAGTAATCAAAGGTAGAGGAAAAAATAGAAAAAATGATGATGGATAGTTTACAAAAATCAGTGATCGCTAACTTTATCTCAGACCCAAAACTCAAGCTCGTCAAACTTAATGAGCAAGAATATATGGAGGGACTAATTGCTTATCGCAGTCAGCAAAATGAACAAGAAATAATCCTTGAAGCTACATTTCAGGCCATAGAAAAATATAAGTCTTCAGAAGAAAGTTACACTATTTTGAGTATAGGTTGTGGCAGTGGAATTTTTGAGAAACCTTTTTTGACAAAGCTGCTTGAGTTGAACAAATCTATTCATTTTGTTGGAGTAGACCCAAACAAAGTAGAATGTGCAAAAACACAAGAATGGTGTCAGGAACTTAGCAGATTTAAACCAGAGAAATTTAGATTTAAAATTCATCCGGTTAAATTGGAAAAATTTGAATCATCCCAAAGTTTTGACATCATTCTATTAATTTATTCATTTTACTATTTTTCAGAAATTGAATCCTCTTTTGAGAAAATTCACGAACTTCTGAGAGAAGAAGGGATAGCAATTATTGTAATAGCCATAAAAACAGAAATAAGCGAACCTTATTACTATGTAAATCAGCGACTTGATCAAAGATCAATGCTTTTTAGCGACGATTTACATCAATTATTTTCTGAACACAATATTTCTGTTCATCAAGAAATTATAGAATCTCCATTGAATATTACAGAATGTTTTCAGAATGATTCTCATTTGGGTAAACATTTACTAGATTTTATAGTTGGTGCTAATACGACATATTTTTCTCCTTCGCAATTACAAGTATTGCTGGATTATTTGAGCAGCAATTCCCAAAAATTGGAGGGGGGAGAAATTATGATTCCAACTTCTGTAAGCTTTTATTATTTTCAAAAGCAGAAGGAAGAGGGAAGAAGGAAGAAGGAAGAAGGTTTTAGTTATCTAGGAGAGAAGGAAGAAGGAGGAAGGTTTTAGTGTAAGCATTCAGCAATTAGCGGTCAGCTTTCAGGAATTAGTAGTTTAAGGATTTGAGTAATATTGAGTCGTGAGCAAGTAGCTAATTTATTTCAGACTTTTAATTCTATTAAATCTTTCAAATCTGATTTCTCTTTCAAGGGAAATTAAGTTAATATAAGAAAACTTAAAAAACTATAGAAGCCTAAATTATTGTTGTCGAGCAAGATTTTATAAGTAATTTTCAAGAGAAATGGAGTAAATTTATGTTTGTCAAAGGAATCAAAAAAGGTAAAATTATTGAGTTATTAGAGGAGGTAGATTTTCCTGATAATCAAGAGGTTTTAGTAGAAATTAAAAAGGTAGGTGATTTTTGGTCAGCTTTACAAGATTTTAGGAAAAGGGTAGATTTAGAAAGTATTGATGACGATTCTTTTGAGAATTTACGGGATAAGTCACCGGGGAGAATGGTTCAACAATTAATAATTAATTATTAATTATTAATTATTAATTATTAGGGTTTGCTGATTAAATATCAAATTATTGACTGATATTGGTTTGAGCAATTTTAGCTCTGGAGGGGGTGCAAGGTTTTAGGTGGTAATGGTTCAAAAATTCAGGATTTTGGTCAAGAGTTGGGCAGAACTATCTTGGGAAAATTCTTACTCCTACCTCCTCGCTCATTCCCATTTCTCCCCTCCACCGGAGGGGTTAGGGGTGGGTTGTCTCCTGTCTCCTACCTTCACCCATAAGACTTTTTCAGCAAACCTTAATTAACAATTACCTCTCCTTGAAAAGAAGAGGATTGACTAAAAAGAAAATATTTTCTTTTTTCACCTTTAAAGGAGAGGAAAATTAAATCTATTCGTTAATTAATCTATGAATTAAACTATGCCAAATTAAACCAACAATAATTAACCCTAAACCAACTAACCAAATTTGCTGGTCTACCCAAAAAGCTAAAAACAAACAAGCAGCTAAACCGACCCAACCTAACCACTTAGGATAAAGTCTTTCTTCTGGAGAAAGTTTCAGAGCAGCAAAATTAGTAATAGCATA
This sequence comes from Okeania sp. SIO2F5, assembly GCF_010692685.1. Lineage (NCBI taxonomy): Bacteria > Bacillati > Cyanobacteriota > Cyanophyceae > Oscillatoriales > Microcoleaceae > Okeania > Okeania sp. SIO2F5. The sequence continues at coordinate 153,458 of NZ_JAAHGU010000008.1, forward strand.
ATAAATCAAAACATTAAAAGCACTAAAAGACCAAGTAGTCTTCACATCACCAATTAAAACCAAAAAAGCGATCGCTACTCCCACTACTATCACAGCTATATAAGGAGTAGTTTGCTCATTATTCAATCTAGCAAAAACTCTCGGTACATCTCGCCGACGCCCCATTGCCAACAAAACCCTGGACAAACCCAAAATTAAATTTAACAATACTCCTAACATTGCCGTCACAGCACCAATAGCAATTAACTTCGGAATTACAGGAACACCTAAACCTCCTACTTTAGCAATAACCTCTAAAGGAGCAGCTAGACTAACATCTGCTTGAGACAATTTATTAATCACTTCCTGACCAACTACCACAGTTACTACAGCGATCGATATATATAACAGACAGGTAACTATCATAGTTAAAGCGATCGCTCTCGGAATAGTACGTCGTGGTTCCTTAACCTCCTCCCCCAAAGTTGCAATACGACCGTAACCAGTATAAGCAACAAACATTAAAGCAGCAGCTTGAAGTAAAGATGCTATAGGTTTATCCCCAGGAAAAAAAGGCGTTAAATTTTCCCCAGCAGACCATACTACTTGAGGCACCCCTGCCAAGATAAACAAAACCAGAGAAAATAACGTAATCGAAACAATAATAATATTAGTAAAATTAGAACGACGAATTCCACTTAACACAACTATTGTTAATACAACCACAGCAGTTAAAGCAGTCAACACCAACCAAGTCTGATTATTGATACCAAAAGCATTCAACAAATAACCAGCAAAACCCAAAGCAGCAGTAGCAGCAGAAGCACTTTTCGCCAACAGAAACATCCATCCAGCAATAAAACCCAACCAATGATTCAGATATTTATAACCATATTCATAAGTACCGCCACTCACAGGATGGTTTGCTGCTAACTGAGCGCTATTAAAACCATTGCAGATAGCAACAACAGCACCTATTGCCACCGCAATAATTACCGATGGACCCGCAATACCAGCAGCAATACCAATACTGACAAATACTCCCGTACCCACAATTGAACCTAAACCCATGAGGGTAGCGCCGAACACACCAATTTCTCGTCGAAGTAAAGGCGGAGATGTCATGAGATTTTTATCCTTAGTATAGTAATATGATTTTAGTTGTGAGATATTGGATACTTTTAGAGAACAGAGAACAGAGAACAGGGAACAGGGAACAGGGAACAGGGAACAGGGAAGAAGAAAAAAATAAAATATATCAATAAGATAACTGCTATATTCCTTCCTTTAAAGGAACACCTCAATTCTCACATCTGATTCGGTGATTGCTATATTTTTGTTTTTTATATAGCAGAAGGAAAAATCTGGCGTTGTCTGAATTTTAAGCATTTGATATGTCCGCCCCCTTTGCTTCGATTGCTATAGAATCCTTATGGTATCTTTGCACGGGGTACGGGTTTTTGGCAAAGGAGTCATTTCAGTAGGGGTTATATCAAATCCTTTCGGGTTCGGTATAAAAAAATGTTCCATCTGAGCGCCATTGCCACATCTTTCTCGATATCCCCACCTCTCCATCTCCCCATCTCCCCACACTCCCCACACTCCCCACACTCCCCACACTTCCCACCCTCTTTCTTCCTTCTTCCTTCTTCCTTCTTCCTTCTTCCTTCTTCCTTCTTCCTTCTTCCTTCTTCCTTCTTCCTTCAGACTTCAGACTTCAGACTTCAGACTTCAGAAGCATCTCCACCAACAACAACATTCCTAATACGCAAACTCGGACCGCCACAACCAACAGGTAAACCATCTTGCCCACCCTTACCACAACCCCCTGACTCATCCCAATAAAAATCATCGCCGATCGCCTCAATATCAGCCAAAGTCTCAAACACATTTCCAGAAAGAGTCACATCCCGCACGGGTTCAGCTAACTTACCATTTCTAATCATCCAAGCTTCTCCAGCACTGAAAGTAAACATTTCCCCATTAGTCATTCCACCCAACCAGTTGCGAGCATAAACTCCCTCCTTAATATCAGTAAATAAATCTGAAGTAGGAGTATTTCCTGGTGCTATCCAAGTATTAGTCATCCTGACTATAGGTGGATAATGATAATCAAGACAACGTGCATTACCCGTAGGTGCTTCTCCCAATTTTCCCGCAGTCTCCCGCGAGTGTAAACGTCCTACCAAAACACCATCTTGAATCAACTGGGTAGTAGTTGCTGGAGTACCTTCATCATCATATATATAACTACCCCGATGTACTTCTTCTTCTACATTATTATTTAGCAAAGGCGACACCTTAGCACCATCAAATATTTGTAAATTTTCAGGACCAAACCTCCGACCAATTGTCATCACTTCCAATAAATCGGGATTTTCATAGACCATATCTGCTTCCGAGAGATGACCAAAAGCTTCGTGAACAAATAGACCTGTGAGAATTGGGTCAATAACTACAGTGTAAGTATTACCTTGAACAATAGGCAAAGCTAGAGAATTCACAGCTCTTTCCGCAGCACTACGAACATAATTATCTAAATTAGTTAAATCTTCATAAGCTTTGCGGGAACCAGTAGTTTCCCTACCTGTTTGTACGGTTTCCCCATCCCTGGCGGTGGCAGCAAAACGTATTTCCATATCTACCCAAGATTGTTCTAGCATAGTGCCTTCGGAAGTAGCGAGAATTACTTTTTGGGTACTATCCCCATAACGAACAGATACGGTGGCAATTCGACCATCAACACTCCGCAATATTTGGCCATAATGTTCGCATAGTTCTTTTTTGTTGGCCAAAGATATATGGCGTGGATCTGTACCTGTGAGATGAACTGCATGAGTTGCTTGAATTATGGGGATGGGAGCTAGAATTGTTTCTTCTTCTCCAATCAATTTGGCCACAGCGATCGCTTCTTCTATTCTGTCTTTCAAGGTTGAGAGTTGATTAAAGCTGGCAAAACCCCAACCTCCTCGGTAACAAGCTCGAACTTGACCACCTATGGAAAGACCTTCGCTTAGGGTTTCTATTTTGTTGCCTCGCAAGAGAATATCTGTTCCTTGAGATTCTTCTAGGCGAATGGCCAGATAATCCACTTGAGAACTATAATTAGCGAGCAAGTCGGATAACATATTTTTTGCGTCAGTCAGTAATACAGGCATTAGAGGTTTTGATAAGTTAAAAAAGATTGTACAGGTGTTTATAAGTCAAAAGTTACAAGTTAAAAGTCAAAAGTCAAAAGTTACAAGTTACAAGTTACAAGTTACAAGTAATCTCTAACTTACTTTCAGCATTTAGTATTGTCTGTGCCCTAATTGCGTAGTGCTATATGATATCTATTGCTAAATATAAGGACTAAAAACTTTGACACTAACTATAGCAATCCTAAATAGGTCGTGACAAATCAAAAAGTAAATAAAAAAACTAAAACTCTTACCTGTTTCCTGTTCCCAGTTAAGTGTTCCCTAAAAAGCAGTAAGATTTTTGACACGAATAAAATAGGATTGCTATATAGTAATTTAAAATAATTATTTCACATCATCAGAAGCGAAATTATTTGTGAAATCTTTCAACTGAATTGGTATTAGTTAAAGTTTTTTATCAAGTCAACAATCAAATTATTGACTTTTGTCATAATAAGCGGACATTGCGGTTATTTAGTTCGGTTCTACCAACATCAGTAACGGATAAATACCGATACCCTAAGTATTAATGATTTACTTATTTTTTGGACAACTAATCGGGGAATGCTTCAATCTATAGCAATTCGCAAAAAGAGTGAGGTACAAAATTCCTTGGTTTTAGGCATTAGGGAGTAGGGAGTAGTAATTCTGGTTCTGTAGGGATCGATAAAAAAGAAAAACAACTGTACCTCATTAGCTTGGGAAAGACTATAACTAAGGAAGAGGAGCAATTTTCCCATTAATTAAATATGATCCAATTTTTTCTTCTTGTGCGGAAAACTTAATACACAAAATTTAAGATATAAGACAAGAAAAAAATATTGAAAGTTTTGCATTTTATTTTACTATTTTTTTTAGCAAAGCTAGTTAAAGTTTCTGTAGAAGTTTAAATTTATCTTTTTATTTTGGGTTTAATACCCCACCGTCAACGGGGGTGTTTACAATTGGTTGGAGGTTGTAGACGCGGAGCGGCTTGTCGAAGACTATCCCCATCCATTTTTTCTTCCTTCTTCCTTCTTCCTTCTTCAACAGTTAATAAATTAAGATTATTTATTTATATTATGAAAAAAATGGACAACTATAACTATATATTACCAACTATAAGTGACATTTTTGCCCTAGAAATGTCAAGTGATGATTTGCCTAAAAAAACAATGGAACTGGCAAAAGAAAATTCTCCTCCTTCTATGAGACAGAGAAATCAAAATTTGTATTTAAAGGCTCAAAAGGAATGGTATAGTGCGATCGCTACTGTTAATCAATTATTGGAAAATTCATCAAAAAAGTCTGGTTCTCAAGATTTTCAAAATCAAGAGATGACAAAAACTATTTATTCATTAAATGAGAGAGATTTTATCGACAATTCAAAAAAATCTACTCCTAATTCGTTATTCTCTGATATCAAATCATATCGTGGATTAGTATTATCTAGTCCTACTCCTATCTTAACAAATCCTGCTTTAACTAAGAATTTTTATACTTCAGTTTTTACCAGTAAAATACAGGAAAATTCAGACTGGTTATCCATTTTTAGAAGACAAAGTTTGCCTCTATTACCAGCAGCAGATAGTATTAATTCCTTATCTACTGTTATACCAATACTACCTTTATCAACTAAAGACCCAATAACAAATGAGCAGTTTTGTTTGGTTTTAACTGCTGAGTTTAGTTTAGTTATGGTCTTAGGAAAAAGCATAAATAATACACCAGCTTTTCTATTTTCTTTTGACCCAGAAGTAGTTGAAAGAGCATGGATTATCTTACGTCAACGAATAGTATTACCTACCCATTTTCATTCTCAAAATGTCGATAAACATCAAAAAATAATCGATCAATATTCTCAATATTTAGCAATTTTAGACGGTGTTTTTGATAAATTTACACCCCGCGAACCAGACTATAAAATAGTTATGAAATTTAGTCGTTTATTATTAGATAATTTACCAACTGTAGATAGTAAAAATAAAATATTAGAACTCAATACTGATGACCAAAGTCAAAAAGACCGGGAAATTACTGTATCGCTAAAATCTCCCATTGAAAATTTCAAATCTCCTGATGTAGAATTGTTACAAGCGATCGCCCATGAAGTCAAAACTCCTTTAGCCACAATTCAGACTTTAACTCGCCTATTATTAAAACGCCCTCATCTAAATCAAGAAGTAATAAAAAAGCGTTTACAAATGATTGATGCTGAATGTACTTCCCAAATAAACCGCTTTAATCTAATTTTTAGAGCGACAGAATTAGAAACTCAGCAACTCTTAAAAGAAAAACATTCATACCTACAATTAACAACTATTCCTCTAGCTCAAGTCTTTGAAAATAGTATACCTCATTGGCAACAAAAGGCAACTCAAAGAAATCACACTCTAAAAGTTATTTTACCTCCTAATATGCCAACGGTTGTTAGTGACCCTGTTATGCTTGACCAAGTATTAGGAAATTTGATTGAAAACTTTTCGCGAAATTTACCTCCTGGCAGTCTTATTCAGGTAGAGGTAATGTTAGCTGGAAGTCAGTTAAAATTACAGCTTAAATCTGATTCTAATATGGGTGGAAAAAGTCACTCACCTTTTACAAGTTGCACAAAAACACCCTTTAAATCTATCGGTCCTTTATTAATGTTTCAACCAGAAACAGGTAATCTTAGTTTAAATTTAAAGGTGACTAAAAATCTTTTTCAAGCAATGGGAGGAAAATTAGTAGTGCGACAACGACCAACTAAAGGAGAAATAATGACTATTTTCTTACCAGTTCAATAATTTATAGCTAATCTTTAGAAGGAGAAATAATGACTATTTTCTTGCCAGTTCAATAATTTATAGCTAATCTTTAGTAAGCATTCAGCAGGAAGAGTTGACCACGAATAACTAAATGCTTAGAATCTTTTTTGTTAATAAAGTATAACACGCTCGCTCTTACAGAGTACTTCCCCTTTGTATGTCGGCGATAGCTATTAAGAGGGTTATATCAAATCCGCTCGGGTTCGGTATAAAAAATGTTCCATCTTCAGCTATTGCCAAATATGAAGCTTATTTCCCCAAACTCCCCAAACTCCCCACAAATTACACCAATGCTACCGGATTTGATATTATGCGCCAGCAAAACTACCGTTTCTTCCCTTGAAAAGGGAAGCTTTAAACATGAATTATTTAATTGTTAATTATTCAGTAATTGGTATAGCAATCCGCGCTTATGTTGTCAGATTTTCTCAATGCAGGGTTTGGTCTCCAAATCCCTTGGCGCTTTGGTTTAGAGACCAAACCCCTACAATTTTTTCTCACGAATGATTTCATATTGCTATATAAGATTTATATATATTTCTAAACATATATTTGTTTTAGTAAAGAAATGTTTTTAAGCCATTGCATTTCCAAGAAATTTAAGGTAATAAACTAATAATCAATTAGGAGCTAAGTAGGAAGGGCTGAATAAAGTTGAGACTTATAACCATCAGTCTCTTGAGAGATATTAAAGTTTTACAAGCAGTCACAGTTCGGAGTTTTCATACAGAAATAACCTGACTTATTTAACATAACCTACTATCTCCTTTCTATTCTATTAGACCATAATTATTGGTAAATTATTGATGAGTAAAATAGCTAATTGGAATCCAGAAAATACAGATTTTTGGCAACAACAAGGATCGAAAATAGCAAATCGTAATCTTTGGTCTTCTATCCCTTGTTTATTATGTGCTTTTGCTATATGGCTCTATTGGAGCATTATTACCGTACAAATGAAGAACTTAGGTTTTCCATTTGAGACAGCTCAACTTTTTAACTTGAGTGCAGTTGCTGGACTTACTGGTGCAACTTTACGCATTCCAAATTCCTTCTTAATTGCTATATCCGGGGGAAGAAATGTAATCGTTATCACCACAACATTACTAATTATTCCCTCATTAGGTACAGGGATAGCTCTACAAAATCCCAATACTCCCTACAGTCTATTCATTATCTTAGCTGCTTTGTCAGGTTTTGGAGGTGGAAATTTTGCTTCCTCCATGTCTAACATTAGCTTCTTCTTTCCCAAGAAAAATCAAGGAGCAGCTTTAGGTTTAAATGCTGGTTTGGGAAATGTCGGTGTTAGCGTCATGCAGGTTTTATTGCCTTTTGTGATGACTTTTCCTTTATTCGGACCTTTAAGCGGACAGGGAATTCCTTTACCTACAGATATAGGAGATAAAGCTGCCGGGACATTAGTTTGGATACAAAATTGTGGACTGGTTTGGGTTCCTATTTTGGTCATCCTAGCGATTAATGCTTGGTTTAACATGAATAATTTAATAACAGCTAGTCCCGATGTTGGTTCAACAATAAAAGACACTTTGATAGCTTTATTAAAATCTCTTGCCCTAATTTTCTGTGCTTTTGTTAGTGCAGCGATCGGGTTATATATGCTTCTGGTAGTTAATATCAATATGTGGATTGTTTTACCAATCACAATTGCCTTGACTGTGGTAATTATGGGTATGGTGCAAAAGCCTTTCCAAATTTCCCTCAGTCCCCAATACCGAATTTTTAAGAATAAGCATAATTGGATTATGACTTGGTTATATACCATGACATTCGGTTCATTTATTGGTTATTCAGCAGCCTTTCCTTTATTAATTAGAGTTGTATTTGGAGAGTTACCAGATGGTACAGTAAATCCCAATGCGATTAATCCTTTTGCTTATGCTTGGTTAGGTCCTTTAGTAGGTTCATTGATTCGACCTTTAGGTGGTTGGTTGTCTGACAAACTAGGAGGTGCAAATGTTACTCATTGGGATACAATTGTGATGATTGGTTCAGCTTTGGGAGTAGCTTATTATGTTAAACAAGCAAGTGTTTCTCAAACTCCTGAAATTTATTTCATGCCATTTCTGCTCCTTTTTCTCATTCTTTTCATTACTACTGGTATAGGTAATGGTTCAACTTTTCGGATGATTCCTATTATTTTTGAACCTAATCAAGCCGGACCAGTTTTAGGCTGGACTTCAGCCGTTGCTGCTTATGGTGCGTTTATTATTCCTAAAGTTTTTGGTGGTCAAATCAAAGCTGGTCATCCTGAATATGCACTGTATGGTTTTGCAATTTATTACCTCAGTTGTTTAATTGTTAATTGGTGGTTTTATGCCAGAAAAAATGCTGAAATTAGTTGCTAATTGAGGTTAATTGATAATTTAAAATATGGAGAAATTAATCAGGCAAATACCTGTAACTCATCTGGAAGATACTCTAAGTAAAATCTGCAAATTGACGGATTTTCATTATGGTTAAATTTGGTTACCTAACCGGGAAAATAATTTATTAGAACTTAGCCCTTATCACCATATTGTTGTGGGTAATTACCAAGATAATTTAGAAAAATTTCACCTCTGTAGTCAAGACTTTATCATATCTGAAGGTGAAGGATTACCTGGACGAGTTTGGTTATACAAACAGCCGGAATGGATACTAAATGTCTCGGTTGAATCGGAAGGATATTTTTTGAGAAATCAAATTGCTAAAGCTTTTGGAGTTAGAACTGGCTTTGCTGTTCCTATGATAATCGAGGAAAAAGTATTAATGATTCTTGCTTTTTTTGCTTGTGATATTCGCTCTTATTCATCTGATATTTTAGCACTAGCAATGGATGCAACAATACACTTCTAAACTTTTCTTGGAGTAATTGATACAGCAGATTCCAAGTAGATGAAGTACAGATATTAACAATTAAATGTTTCTAGTGCGGGCATCTTGCTCGCTAAGGTAAGGAACTCATCTTAGGAACTGATATGAATCCAGTAATTTTCCCAACTATATGAGAAAATCATAGATAAAAATCAGATTAATATGACTACTAAAAATCCATATATGAATCTAAGTTGCTAGTAATGTTTATCCTAAATTTATTTATGGGGTTTAGACAGTAAGAAAAAATAACTTTTACCAAAAAATTGGGTTTAACGCCTCGCCCTAGAAGGGCGACTTTTTAGTGGTTTTTTTTTAATAAATATGTTATCGTGCTGTTTAGTTTAGATAGGAATTATGAAAGCTAGATTTAAGTATCGTATCTATCCAACACCGGGACAAAAATACTGATTAGCAAAGCTATTTGGTTGTGTCCGTGTGGTTTGGAATGATAGCCTAGCTGTTGTCAAGAAAAATATAGATCGGGAGAAAAGAAACCCACGAATTCTCAACTACAAAAACAGTTTATCACTCAATCGAAAAATACTGAAGACAGAGAATGGTTATCAGAAGTTTCTGCTATACCATTGCAGCAATCTTTAAATGATTAAAACCAGGCTTATCAAAATTTTTTCAAATCGACAAAAGGTCAACAGAAAGGTAGACCTATAAAACCTCCTAAATTTAAAAGTAGAAAGTCAAAGCAAACTGCTAGGTTTACAAAAGGAGGATTTAAAGTTGGTCAACATAAAGTTTATTTGGCTAAGATTGGAAAGCTGAAAATAGTCTGGTCAAGAGAGTTACCCGCTGCCCCATCATCAGTAACAGTAATCAAAGATTCAGCTCATAGATATTTCTTGAGTTTTGTAGTAGAAATACAACCAGAAACTTTACCTAAAACTGATAATTCAGTAGGTATAGATTTAGGCATTTCAACCTTTGCTACATTTAGTGACGGTACAAAAGTTGATGATCCTAAGCCACTTAAGAAAAGAATTAAGAAGCATCGAAAGTTAAGTAAGTCATTATCTCATAAAACTAAGGGGTCTAGAAGGTATGAGAAAGCGAGAGTAAGAGTTGCCAAATTTTCCTACAGAATGCTACGCAAACATGCCAAACTAAAAGATACGCTTGACAGATTTTCTGCATAAATTATCTACTAAAATAATTCGTGAAAACCAAACAGTTGTTTTAGAAGATTTAAACGTTTCTGGTATGGTGAAAAAGCGGTGCGACCCCGCGACGACGACAGCTCGCTTGCGGAACGCGCACCAAGAGACCGTAAATTATCCAGAGCCATATCAGATTTAGGTTGGAGACAATTTAGGACACTGTTAGAAGGAAAAACTGAAAAATACGGTCGTGATTTTAGAGTAATTAGCAAGTGGGAACCAACATCACAAAAGTGTTCATGTTGTGGATTCAAGGGTGGAAAGTTAGACCTTTCAGTAAGGGAGTGGGAATGTCTCAACTGTGGTACAAAACACGACCGTGATGAAAATGCAGCAATAAATATATTGGTCGCGGGCGGGCAGTCCGAGACAAAAAACGGACGCGGAGGCAAGCGTAACCTACCCCCATCCCCTCCCGGGAGGGGAGCAAGAGGGGTGGGTGCAGCAGCCTGTGTTAGCGGAGCTTTGCGCCAGCAAAACGTCAACCCGCCGAGGAGCTACGGCTCGGTAGGAATCCCCCTGCCTTTAGGCCGGGGAGGATGTCAAAGGTTAATTATGCTCAAAATTATTCCCTTCAATGGAAATTTCTTCTAGGTCAACATAATTTACTTTCCCTAATTTAACTTCCTTGGGCACATTAGTTACCTCATATTTAGTACCTTTGGGAACTAAAACTTCGCTTTCACTATACATTGCAGAAAAATCACTAATAGACACTCCCGAATGATTATGCTTTACCCGAATCACTACTTGGTAACAATGACCGGAATAAGTCTCAGCAATCTTTGGATCGCAAGTAAAACTGGTGACTGAATCTAAAGTATAATCTCCGTGGGGTTTTAATTGTTTAATAAAAGATTTTATTGATTTTTCACTAAAAGACATACCCCGATAAATATCACCATCATAAGCGGGCATTTTGTGCATAAAATTGTTAAGAATTTTAACATTCCCTTCGTTTTTTCCTTCTTTATCTGCCCGTCTAATTTTACGAAAATCTGAAGTAGTAAATCTTTCAAGTGCGGATAATGATTTTGCTGCTTCAATAGAACTCATTCCGCTTAATTTAGCAACCTGAGCAACGAGTTTGTTGTTTTCGCAAAGTACAACATTGTTCATAAAGTTCATCTCAACTCGATACTTTTTATTATCTCCTAAAATTACTCAAAAAGTAACCCATTCATTTAGATGATTTTTGCCTCATCCATATGGGTGAGTTTGAAGCTTAAAATTGATCCTGATCTAATATTGCCAGCAATTTCTCAATAATTCTTCAAGAAAATTCAATAAGTATAAATAACTAATAAGTCCTAATAAAATACTATAAATTCTAATTTAATTAGTAAATTAGTAAGAAATAATCTATCAATACTTTCCCGATCAACTTGTAAAAGTACAAACTTTAGCAATAACTACCTGGACTTAAATCTTAGCAAGACCTTCCTAAAATATGAAGATAAATTACGGTATTTTTGAGTGTAGGTTATGACCATGTTATATCATGTCAGCTCGGGTAGCGCGATAGAACTCCGTTCCGCGCTGCGAACATAAAATTCTTAGGTGGCGCGATGGTATAGCGCTGCGCGCAGGCAACAGCTCATTTGGGAACAGCTCCGGAAGGGGGAATAAAAAGCTGATAATATAAGAATTTTAGCTATTGGACAACTCCTGCAATTTGTAAATATGCCAGCGAACATTGCTATAGGTGTAAATTCAAGAGGGAACACTGGAAACGGAGCGAAAATGTGAGATATTTCTTCAATATTTAGGGGAGAATATTTTTATGATACTTAATCATCCGGATATGATGTTATACCAAGTGTGATAAATGTTTGCTACATTATTTTTATACCTAATTAAATGGATTTGATATCAAAGATAGCTCGAAAAACTATAACGTTGGAGTTTTTTTGATGGCTCTATTCTATTGCTAGAGTCTGGCAAAAGCCTTAATTTACCGTCGGTACAATAATTCCATTCCCCAAGGCGATCGCTTTTGTGGGTCGGTTAAACATCTCAAAACTATTGTACAATAGATAAATAAGAACCCCGTTGAAAAACTATAACGTTGGAGTTTTTTTTGATTTATCTATTTATTTTATTGCTAGAGTCTGGCAAAAGCCTTAATTTACCGTCGGTACAATAATTCCATTCCCCAAGGCGATCGCTTTTGTGGGTCGGTTAAACATCTCAAAACTATTGTACAATAGATAAATAAGAACCCCGTTGAAAAACTATAACGTTGGAGTTTTTTTGATGGCTCTATTCTATTGCTAGAGTCTGGCAAAAGCCTTAATTTACCGTCGGTGCAATAATTCCATTCCCCAAGATGATCGCTTTTGTGGGTAAGAATTCCGTCGAAAAACTATAACGTTGGAGTTTTTTTTGATTTATAGCAATGTGCGCTGGTATATTTACATACTACATACAAATCTATAATAGTATTGCAGCGACTGTATGACCTATATTTTTCATAAATTACGCGCTCGAACTCCGTGACGCTGTCGCGATCGCGTCTTTGTCAAAATGTTCAGGATGCCTGTTCAGGTATTTACAATTTACAGTTAATAATTGGCAAAAGCTTGGCCAAAAATTTTGTTTGCGCAGCATTCCGCAGGAAAAGAACCTTAGAAAATGCCACAGCCAAGGTCAATCTTTGTTTTGTGAGACTGCTGCTTAAGAGATTGGCGATCGCCTGATTATTGAAAAAAAAGATACCATCAGGGTTCTATATAACCGGATTTTATATTACAGCAGTTTTCGAGTTGATCAGGTACAAGGTACAAGGTACAAAGTTCTATGCTTTTAGGGAATAGAGAACAGGGAACAGCAGTGCAACCCCGCGTCAGCGACAGACGCAAGCGGTCGGAATCCGTCTTTTGCTCGCGCAAAGCTCCGCTTTATATGTTGCAGAGCAAAAGGTAAACTACAGACAAAATATAAGTATCTTTGAAGTTTAATAATTACAGACTTAATAACTGTATTCTATGTTAATGAAAACTGCTATAAAATGACGGTTATTTAAGTTTTTATGGATAGATATAGAATCAGAAATACTGGGCGATCGCTCTGTTAAAATTATAGCGTTAGCGGAGCTTTGCGTCAGCAATCGCTCTATTTGCAATGCGCCATATATAGTGTCTTTCCCTAAGTCCTGACTATTTATCAACTCAAACATCAATTATTATCCAAATATCTAGTATCAGAGCTCAAATATCCTAGGCGTTGGTGATGCGTGGTTATGATTGTGCTTGAATGGCAATTGTCTAACTATTAACTGAAAAACATTTTATATTTGGCTAAATTTAGGTTTCATAGCTTGATTCACCAACGCCATATCCTACAATTAAAATGACGGTTATTTAAGTTTTTATGGATAGATATAGAATCAAAAATAGTAGGTGATCGCTGCAAAAATCATAGCGTTAGCGGAGCTTTGCGTCAGCAATCGCTCTATTTACCATGCGCTATATATAGTGTATTTGCGTAAGTCCTGATGTATTTAATTTAATTGCTGTAAATATGTCGGCGACAGTCGAAACAGACGGTAGAGTATGTCAATTAATGTGGATTTTTTTCAGAGCAGTAATAATCTGACTATTTGCTTGGGGAAATGTAAATTGCTCGATATTATCTAAAGTTACCCACTTAAACTCATCACATTCTATAGTTTTTGCTGTTCCCCGCAAATAGCGACAATGATAGACATGAAGTGTTACTTTAACTTCAGAATAACTATGTTCTATAGTAATTAAATGTTCTTCTACTGCAATCTCAATTCCTAACTCCTCTAAGATTTCTCTTTTAATACAATCTTCTATTGTTTCCCCTGCTTCTATTTTGCCACCTGGAAATTCCCATAAACCGCCAAATGCACCCCCAGGTAGTCGTTTATCAATTAAAATTTGTCCTGCTTCATTCCAGATGACAGCAACACCAATTAACTTATGAGGCAATATCATATTTTAATCTTTTCTATTTCAAACAAAAATCCTCTGGTTAATTAACCAAGAGGACGATCAAAACTTAATTAATTAACCTTCATTATTGCTGATTTGATTTCCTGGCAAAGATTTTTCAAATGTCATTCTCTGTTCAGCATTTCTGAGAAAATAACCACTGATCATTGCTGAAGCTAATAACTTACCTAAATTTTCTCTACTGGTTGTTACACTTACATTAAATTGTTCTGAGGGTAGATTGCCTAAAAGTCCAACAATGTTTCTTTCCATCACTTGAAAAACTTCTTGAGAATTTGGCTTTGATAATTGAGAAACTGTGTCTGAACTCATAGATTGGACATATTCCCAGAGTAAATTACTTCCTTCTGAACTTTCTTCAAAAAACTCTCGGGTTTGATTTCTTCTATTGGTCACTTTACTAACTCCGTTTCAGAAACTTTGTTTATATCGACAAATCAAATGTGGTTGATTGACTTAACCACATAATATATTGGGGTTGTTAATATTCTTACTTCCTATAAACTAATGTAACAGCATAATTGTCACATCAAAGTAGATATAACCGAAATTATTACTTCAGGTATTTCCAATGTCCATTATTTAAAAGCTAGCTTAAAATGTGCGTAGAAATTATGGCAGCTAGAATATTAACCATTGGTTGGGACAAAATTTGCATATCATTTTAATAGGATCTATAAGTATATATTATGAATAATACATTTTGAAGCTTTAAATGTCAATATAACTCAAGTCCGACAGCATCGGTATGATCGAGTGCAAGCAATAACAAATTCAAAAAAGGTAGTGACATCTTAATTGGTAATTGATTCCGACAATAAAAAACCATCAATTCCATAAATTATAAAAATTCAACACTTTTTCCTCTTTTTAATCCTGTTTTTCTTTCCCTGTTTCCTGTTCCCTATGTTGTGACTGTAGAAATATTTTATGAACTATAAGGAAGAAAGAAAAAGTAGAGATTTACCCAGTTTTTATACAAACGATATCAATGGACATGATATGATCGATAAATTGATTTAGAAGCTGAGAAAGCTAAAGCAGAGAAAAAGTATTTTATTTCCTCTGCCTCTTGTTCTATTTCTTTACAGGGTTATTGACATCCTCACTCGTTAAATCGCTCGATTATAACGAGGAATTCCCAAACCTCATGATTTAGGTTTACTGCTTGAGTGGCACTTATCTAGATTGTTTCCAACCCCCGACAGTGCGCCTACACAGTCAATTTGTTGAACCACTATCTGTAAAGGCGGCAGTAACACCTCAATGACAAATCACTTTTGCAACTGACACATGACGCATTATTTCGTGATTATAACATAATTCGGTAGTGGTGTACAAGTAGCAATCTTCTTAAAAAAATTAAGTGGGCAAGCAAATACTATTCCGATAAAACGATTGAATTAGATATATTTTCTCTTGCCTTTTGCCAGATGAGTGGTGTTAAGTTAGACTCTTGCAAATCAAGGTCAGTATCTGTTTTTATTTTGGTCACGATTCACCTTCCGGTAAATCTAAGATTATACCGAGAGTCCTCTCGCTCCATTTTAGATAGGTTTTGATAAACTCCCGACGCTACACTTGAGCAACAACGCGGGATTATTCAACCCGCAGAAGAGTTGCAGCTTGTATAGAGGTAATGTCTTCCCCCTATGCCCATTAGTATTCCATATTATGGCTCTCCCATAGGGCCTTGAATCAAATATTATAGGGTGGGGACTTTCCGCCAGAAAAGTTAACTAGCTAAATAATCATTCATATCTTGTTTTCTTTTACGAAGTTTACTTAGAGCTTCTCTTTCTATTTGTCGTACTCTTTCACGACTAATATTTAGGCGATCGCCAATTTTTGAGAGAGTCATACTTTGTCCATCCTCTAAGCCAAATCTTAAGGCCAAAACTTGCTTTTGTTGGGGAGTCAGGTCAGTCATAATTGATTCTAAATCACTACGCATGGAAGATTGGAGAGCATAATCTTCTGGAGAAGCTCCTGTATCTTCAAGTAGGTCTCCTAACTCCGTATCTTGATTGTCCCCTACTCGTAAATCTAGTGACAGAGGTAAGCGAGCGCGTTCCAAACATTCACGAATTTGTTTTGGAGTGAAACCTAGTTCTTCTGCTAGTTCATGGGTAGTGGCAGAGCGTCCTAACTCTTGAGTTAGTTGGCGTTGGGCTTTTTTGATCTTATTCAGCTTTTCTGTAATGTGAATCGGCAAACGAATTGTACGACCTTTTTCTGCTATGGCCCTAGTTATGGCCTGGCGAATCCACCAATAAGCATAAGTGGAAAATCTATAACCCTTGGTAGGGTCAAATTTTTCTACCCCTCTCTGCATACCGATAGTGCCTTCCTGTATTAAGTCAAGCAAATCTACATTTCGTTTGATATACTTTTTAGCAACAGATACTACCAATCGTAGATTGGCCTCGACCATTTTTCGTTTTGCTCTTTCACCTTCGCGAATAATTCGTTGCAATTCATAAGTCGATAATCTTGTTGCCTCAGCCCATTCTGCTATTGTCGGTTTGCGGCCTAAACTTTCGGTGAGGGTCTTATTTACTTCATGCAAAGCTGTGAAGCGTTGTACTTGTTTTCCATAAAGAATTTCTTCTTCATGGGTTAATAGGGGGACACGGCCAATTTCTCTGAGGTAAGTGCGTACAGAATCGGTGTCTGAGGTTTTTGTCTTCATAACTCTTCTCCCGCTAGATATCTCTACTGATAGGGTTTTGAGCGCCCTGTTTTGAGTTAGCAAGAAAAGCGGGCGGGTATTGCGCTTTCCTTGGATTTTTTTTAAGAAGTTTGTTCTATGGCCATTTGATATAATTAATTTGGCCTACAGAAATTCTAAATTATAAATTTGATATTTCTGAGATTTTAGATCTGGTCAAAAAACCAAATTATCTTTTATCTTTTGAATCTATTTGTAAGAATTTGTGGACAATAAAAGAAGTTTTACTATTTTTTGAGAATTTAGATTAGATTTTGACTAAGATTCAAGTGCTTTAGTACAGAATCCAGATTGGATTGGCCTAAAGTACAGCTTTTTCGTTTCTTATCTATTCAGATAATTATGATGGCCTTTACACTACTCAATACTATGTTAAGAATGTTAACATTTATTACGTCTTATGGCTATACCTATAAGGATGATTTTTCAGATGAATGAGTTTAATTACCTAAATTAGTTAAATTATCTATAAGAGGGTACTCATAAATTCTTAAAAAAATTGCATCCTGCACAACAAAATCACAAAAATTTTGCAAAAATACTTAAACAAGGTCAAAAAAAGAGTATATGAAGTATATTTACTTGACTTTTGACTTTCAATTTTAAACTTTTGACTATCTTGAGTATGTCTTTAATTCTGTTTGCATAACATTTCGCAGCGAAATGTTTGCTCAGAATTACTTACTCGTTTTTGGCTTCCGCGAAGCGGTTGAGTTACTTAATATATGACTTATTGCCTTGGTATTATTACTGAATCTGGTATTGTAATGGCCTCTGACTCTCGTACTAATGCGGGAGTAGACTATATTTCCACTTACCTGAAGCTATTTGATTTTTCTCTGACTGGAGAGCGGGTTATCCTCATCAGCACTTCTGGAAATTTGTCAATTACTCAAGGAGTAATCACTGAACTAAAAAAAAGACTTCAAGATTTCTGAGGATACTAATCTTCATACTATTCCTACCCTTTACGAAATTGCTCGCTATATTGGGAGTAAAATTCGACAGATTCAAGAAAAAGACCGCTCTTGGCTACAAAAGGATCGAATTGACACTGGATGCAGTATATTACTAGGGGGTCAAATTAAAGGACAAGATCCTGAATTATTTTTGATTTATTCTCAAGGGAATTGTATTTCTGCTACAAAAGAAACACCTTTTCTACAAATAGGTGAGACTAAGTATGGCAAACCAATTTTAGACCGTGCTTTAAGTTTTTATACTTTTTTAGAAGCTGCTGCTAAATGTGCTTTAGTTTCTCTAGATTCTACAATGAAATCTAATCTTTCTGTGGGACCTCCGATTAATTTGGTGATGTATGAAAAGGATAGTTTTCAAATTCGGCATCGCCTGCAAATGCGTCTGGGCGATCCTTATTTAGCTAAAGTGCGAAAGTTATGGGAGGAGTTTATCAAACAAGTTCTTGATGAAATGCCAGATTTAAACTGATTACATGATTCTCAAGAATCTCAGGAAGATATTTTGATTGATTGAACAACACAAGAGAGTGGAGGAGTGGGGGAGTGGGGGCGAACGGCCGTTTGCCCGTAGGAGTACAGGAGTCAGGGAGTGGGGGAGTGGGGGAGAAATAAACATCAGAATTACCACTTACACAGTACAACGTATTTCCGGAATGCTCCGCAAACGAGAACATCTCAAAAAAAATCTGCTGAAAGCTGTTTGCGCAGCATTCCGCAGGAAAAGCTGAACGCTGAGGTGCTTCTTTAATAATTTAAATGCTACCTAAGTTAAGCATTAATTCATGGTAATTGGTATAAATTAATCGAATTAAGCGATCGCGCAAGTAGAACAGAATTCTATCCCTCTAATATAGTTTCACCCCCATCGCGGAGTGTCTTTTTGGACGATAAATCTTGATCGTTGGTAAAAAAATTTAGATGCGTTGTAATACTACAAGAACTTGGTTAGGACATTTTTCAATCCTAAAATCCTTTTACAGTTTGTGATTCCCTATTCCCTGATCCCTACTCCCTAGCGCGTAGGGCTATAATTTTTCAGTTTTCCCCATTTGTGGTTGTCAATAGTATAGTTAGAAAGAATTGGTTAGGACATAGACTAATGACGAATCTTAGACTAGAAAATTTTTTTCCAACTGTCCCCTGTTCCCTGTTCCCTGTTCCCTGCTATACAATGTAACGGTTGTTTTAATTTTATTATAGAGTGTGATTGAACGTTACACCTTGCCCGAAATGGGTGAACTTTGGACTGAGAATGCCAAGCTAAAAACTTGGTTACAAGTAGAAATAGCTGTCTGTGAAGCTCAGGCAGAACTTGGGTATATACCTGCTGAGGCAGTAGAAGAAATCAAGGCCAAGGCTAATTTTGACCCAAAGCGGGTTCTCGAAATTGAGGCAGAAGTCCGCCATGATGTGATTGCTTTCTTGACAAATGTGAATGAGTATGTTGGTGATGTTGGGCGGTATATTCACTTAGGGTTGACAAGTTCTGACGTTTTGGATACTGCATTAGCATTACAGATGGTTGCGAGTCTGGATCTGTTGTTGTCATGTGTTGAAGAGTTGGGACAAGCAATTCGCTATCAGGCACAACAGCATCGGGAAACTGTGATGGTAGGTCGTTCCCATGGTATTCATGCGGAACCTATAACTTTTGGTTTTAAGTTGGCAGGATGGTTGGCAGAAGTTTGTCGCAACCGCCAGAGATTGGTAAAAATGCGTGATAATATTGCTGTGGGTAAGATTTCTGGAGCAGTGGGAACCTATGCAAATATTGACCCACGAGTTGAGGCGATCGCCTGCCAAAAACTCGGACTTCAACCGGATACTGCATCTACTCAGGTAATTTCACGCGATCGCCATGCTGAGTATGTGCAAATTTTAGCGTTGCTCACTGCTTCTATAGAACGTTTTGCTGTAGAAGTTCGTAACCTTCAACGTACCGATGTTTTAGAGGTTGAGGAATATTTTTCTAAGCGTCAAAAAGGCTCGAGCGCCATGCCCCACAAACGCAACCCCATTCGTTCGGAAAGGTTAACGGGAATGGCGAGAATTGTGCGGGGTCATGCCGTTGCCGCTTTGGAAAATGTTGCTCTCTGGCACGAACGAGATATTTCCCATAGTTCTGTTGAAAGAGTGATTTTGCCGGATGCTTGCATTTTAACTCATTTTATGCTCAAAGAAACTACTAATTTAGTCAAAAATTTGTTAGTTTACCCAGAAAACATGAAGCGAAATATGAATGTTTATGGAGGGGTAATTTTTAGTCAGCGAGTGCTTTTGGCATTAGTAGAAAAAGGCATGATTCGAGAGGATGCTTATCAAATTGTTCAGTCTTGCGCCCATCAAGCTTGGAATCAACCAAATGGTAATTTTCAGGATTTAATTTGCAAAAATGAAGAAATTAAAAGTAAGTTATCTGAGGCAGAAATTGCAGCTTGTTTTGACCCGAAACATCATTTAAAACATTTGGATGATGTGTATCAAAGATTAGGTATTTGAAGTTCAATTTTGAGTATGTAGAGATTTTTTTCCTTGATAGTGACTTTCAAATGTTGAGCGATCGAGATAAAATACACCAAGAAAATACTTGGCTGTTTTTACAAGTTAGGTTGAATTATTGAAGCTATAACTTACTTATTTATTCATACCAAATTTAACGCTATAATTTGGTAAAATTGTTTTTGGTTCTGAATTAATCAGTAATTCCAATTAAGAATTTCGGTAGCTCCTAAACTGAAGTTTCTATAAGAAAAAATCTCAATTTGTAGTTCCGCTAACTGCACCCAATTAAAGTAAGACCGGGTTGAGCGGAACTATGAGTTTGGTGATAATTAGTAAAAATTAATCACGCGCTAATCACGAAACTAATGCTCCAACAGCAACTGGTGGTGCTACTACTGCAACTATTGGAGCGATCGCTAATGCTTTACCAAGCTTACCTATTAGTAGACTAATAAGCTTAAAAATGTAGGTTGGGTTGAGCGGTAGCAAAACCCAACAAAAAGTTACTGGTTTTGAGTTTGTCTGAATCATGAGATTATTTTAGATATTCGCTATGCCACTACAAATAATTTCCTCAACCAAAAATTATACCCTGTAGCAAAATGTGCTTGAAGAAAAGAAGTAGCAGAAAAATTATCACAAGTCCAGGCAGATTTAAAAATAATAGGATTAGGTTTAAAAGTTTATGATTGCTATCGACCTCTATCAGTGACAAAAAAGATGTGGGAAGTTTTGCCAGATTCTTGTTATTTTGCTAATCCTGAGAAAGGTTCTCGACATAATCGTGGTGCTGCAGTTGTCGTCTGCTTCTACTTGTTCCTCAATGATGCAAGTTGACCAGTTTCATAACGTGATGGCAGGTACGAGTATGGCAACGCCGTTTATTACTGGGTTGGTAGCGTTACTGTTGGAAAAGGAGCCGCAGTTAACCCCTGAAGAAATTAAGCAACGTTTGCATTCAAGTAGTTTTATTCCTGGAAAACCTGTTGGCAGTTTCGACCCAAAATGGGGTTTTGGTTTGATCGATGCTGAAAAATTATTGACGTTGGTGAATTAGTGTATGATATTAATCTTAATTATTTTAGGAGTCAACTCACCCCTCGCCCCTCCCCCTCCCAGGAGGGAAATTCAGGAGTCAGGAGTCAGGAGGCATCGAAGGAAGAGAATTGAGAAAGATTTAGCAATGACTAAAGATATAGCAGTATGCGCTAGTATATTCACAAATTGCAGGAACTACCCAATAGATAAAAGTCTGATATAACTCCTAAGAAATAGCCTAGCTATTTGCTGATAGTATTTCTCACAAACATCGATCGTGCTTGTTATTACTAATGATATTAAATCCGGTTGAATACTTATCATATATTTGGGAGTGGGGAGTAGGAGAGTAGGGGCGAATGGCATTAGCGAACGCTCTCAGTAGATTTAGTATCCGTGCAGAGGATCGGTTTTTCCCAGGCTGCTATTAAACAAATGGACATGATATAAGTCCTAAAATATGTTTAAGAACTTATTAAGAATCTATATCAATAAAATTAAGGTTATGTTAGGTGATTTTTTGAATAAATTATAAATAATATCACCCATAAAAAAAAGGATTGTGCATGATGAACATTTCTTGCTACTAGGACTACTAAACTAATTGTTTCTTATATATCTCCTAGATTTTCCTGCTATTTCTTACTTGCTCTCCAACCCCAACTCAATTGATGTAACAGATACCCCTTAATAAAACTTCATATTTTATTGTTGATAAAAAATATTAATTGTGTTCAAATAAAATTATTGATAATAAAGCTCAATTATAGTAGTCCTATTTCCGCTATGTAGAAAATATCCAACAGAGCAAAGGTATAAGGAATAATCATCATCAAAATTTTTATTCTACTTTGGGATTTTTACAAATTATTTAGGACTGCTATAGAGCCTTCTTTAACTGATCTTCATCAGACTGAGGACCAAATCTCTATGCAAACACTTGGCAATGAAGAAAGCAGCACCATGTCTACAACTAACGACAGTGGAGTTTTCTGGACACCTGTTTGGCGATCGCTAGGCTGGTATGTTGAGGCCACTGAAGAAGAAGGTGCAGCTTTATTAGGAGGTAATATCAGGTTCAAAGACCTCTCTGGGCAATTACTAGGTGCCCATGTAGCCCATGCTGGTTTAATCATGCTGTGGGCAGGTGCCATGACACTGTTTGAGCTATCTCAGTTTGACCCCAGCGTACCAATGTACGAGCAAAAACTAATATTACTACCTCATCTAGCAACATTAGGTATTGGTATCGAAGCAGGGGTACAAACAATCGACACCTATCCCTACTATGTCATCGGTATGCTGCATCTCATCAGTTCTGCTGTTTTGGGAGCAGGAGGTATCTACCATGCAGTTTTAGGGCCGAAACAGCTTGATGAGAAAGGTTTTGGCTACGACTGGGAAGATGGCAACAAGATGACTACTATTTTGGGTATTCATCTAGTGCTGTTGGGGGTTGGAGCATCACTATTAGTCATTAAAGCAGTGATTTTAGGTGGTATTTACGACCCACTAATAGAACAAGTAAGGTTAATACAGCCTAATCTCGATCCCGTGAGAATTTTCGGTTATCTGTTTGGCTTTAGTCCTAATGGTTGGACAATTACTGGCATGGCTAGCGTAGATAATCTCGAAGATGTAATAGGCGGTCATGTTTGGGTCAGCCTACTCTGTATTGGAGGAGGTCTCTTTCACATTATTTCCAAACCTACAGGTTGGGCAAAAAAAATACTAATCTGGTCGGGAGAAGCTTACTTGTCCTACAGTTTAGGGGCACTTGCGATCGCAGGATTTAGCGTAGCTGTCTTTGTCTCCACTAACGAAATTGTTTATCCTAGCGTGTTTTACGGTCCTATTGGCAGCGACTCTGTGCGTTCTGCTCTTGCTAGCGTTCATGCTGGATTAGGTTTTTTAGCTTTGGTCGGACACTTATGGCACGCTTATCGAGCGCGAGCTGCTACTCGTAAAGTATTTTATGGAACCTTCTTTGACTTTATGGCTAAGAATGTCACACCTATTACACCTGCATGAACATGAAGTCAAAATCTAAGTTCAATCACTAATAAGAAGGAGAACAACAGCAATGACTGTAGTAACTGATGAGAATCTGCAAATCCCTTGGCGGGCAGGTAATGCTCGGCTTGTTGATCTATCCGGCAAGCTATTGGGCGCTCATGTAGCCCATGCCGGTCTAATTGTACTCTGGGCTGGAGCTATTACTTTGTTTGAAGTTGCCAACTTTGAACCCTCCCTACCGATGTACGAGCAGGGCTTAATTGTACTACCTAATCTAGCCCGCTTGGGAATTGGGGTTGGTGAAGGAGGTGCCGTTGTGGATACTTACCCCTACTTCGTGATTGGGGCACTGCATTTGATTAGTTCAGCATTTTTGGGAGCAGGTGGAATGTTCCATGCTCTCAGAGGTCCTGCCAAGCTAGAGGGTACATTTTCCTTCTTTGGCTATAGCTGGGATAATCCAGGTAAAATGACAACTATCCTGGGTATACATCTAATGCTATTGGGAATCGGAGCCTTCTTACTTGTGGCAAAGGCGATGGCATTTGGAGGATTATACGATCCAGTAGTTCAAAATGTAAGAGTCATATCAGATCCCACTCTAAATCCGATTACCATTTTCGGCTACTTATTTGGTACAGAAGGGAAATTCTGGCTTGCTGGTGTCAACTCTCTAGAGGATGTAGTAGGCGGTCATATATGGATTGGTGCTATCTGCATTTTGGGTGGTATCTGGCATATTCGCACCGTACCCTTTACCTGGGCTAAAGGCTTATTTGTCTGGTCTGGAGAAGCATATTTGTCTTACAGTATTGGCGCAGTTAGCTTAATGGCATTTATAGCAACATTGTTTGTGTCTGTTAACTCTCTAGTATTTCCCACAGAATTTTTCGGACCAACTTTGACTCTGGTGTTCGATCGCTTTCCTGTGTTTGTTAGCTCTGATGGGGCCTTGACTGCAAGAGTATGGTTAGCTAATGCCCACTTCTGGTTAGGATTTTTCTTCCTGCAAGGACATTTATTCCACGCCCTACGTGCAGCAGGCTATAGCTTCATCGAAGGCAGAGTAGTCACATTTACAAGAGGTCAAGTAAGCTAGTTATGACTGTCACTAAATCAAATCCATTAAGGTTTTTAGGCTTTTCGACAGATGATAATATTGATGTTACGAACTATGTTGGAGATTCCCAAGAACCCTATTCCTGGTGGGCTGGTAATTTTCGCTTTGTTAACCTGTCTGGAAAGTTATTGGGAGCGCACATTGCTCATGCAGGGTTGATTGTACTCTGGGCTGGAGCAATGACTCTGTTTGAGCTATCACAATTCGACCCTAGCCTTCCCATGTACGACCAAGGGCTGATTTTGCTGCCCCATTTGGCGACTCTGGGTATAGGGGTTGGAGCCAATGGTGAAATTATTGATACTTATCCCTACTTGGCTATTGGTGTTGTCCATCTGGTTAGTTCAGCAATTCTAGGCGCTGGTGGGATTTACCATGCCGTGCTTGGACCTGACAAACTTGATGAAAAAGGGTTTGGCTACAACTGGGAAGATGGCAAAAAAATGACTACTATCCTTGGTATTCATCTTCTGCTATTAGGGATGGGAGCATTTTTGCTAGTAGTCAAAGCTATGTATTTTGATGGTTTGTATGACCCGGCAGTAGCTGATGTGAGACTGATTACTCAACCTACTCTCAACCCACAGACTATCTTCGGTTACCTAGTAGGTATTACTCCTGACGGTTGGACTCTGAAGGGTATGGCTGCTGTCAACTCTCTAGAAGATGTGGTGGGCGGTCATATATGGATTGGTAGCATCTGTATTCTAGGTGGTATCTGGCATATTACTACTGCTCCTACTAAATGGGCTAAGGGCTTATTTGTCTGGTCGGGAGAAGCATATCTTGCTTATAGTCAGGCAGCTCTGGCTTATATGGGCTTTTTCGCAGCCTACTTTGTCTGGGTGAATGATACAGTCTATCCTTCAGTATTTTATGGTCCTGTAGGTGTGACTAATGTTGATGGTACAATCACTCCTCGTACCTGGCTGATGTTGTTCCAACTCATCTTTGCCTGTCTACTGTGGGCTGGCCACTTCTGGCATGGTCTCAGAGCTAGAGCGATCGCTAGTGGATTTGTCTTCAGTAATCTGAAATTCAATCCTGGTGCCCTCTATGGAGACACTCAGTTTAATAACGAATCTCTAGTTACTGGTATTGTACAGCCTTTCCAGAACAATCCTCAATTGGGTAATTTGGCAACCCCAATTAATTCCAGTCAGCTTACCATAACTTGGGTTAAGAACTTGCCAATTTACCGCAATGGTTTATCTCCTATTGCACGGGGTCTAGAAATTGGCATGGCTCATGGCTACCTATTATTAGGGCCTTTTCTCAAGCTCGGACCATTGCGTAACACCGACCAAGCTCTTCTGGCTGGAGGTGGTAGTGCATCTGGCTTAGTAGTGATTTTAAGTATCTGTCTGTTTGTTTATGGGGCGGTAGTGTTTCAAGGTTCTAGAGAACCAAGAGGCGTTTTACCGGAGAACCTACAAACTTATCAGGAATGGAGTTTGTTTACCTCTGGTTTTCTCATTGGAGGACTAGGCGGTGTAGTTTTTGCCTGCTTTATCCTTATAGAAATCGGGCGAGCGGGAATTTTGTAACTTTGTTTGCTTGAGCAGGGGAAGAAGGGCAGAAGTTAATATTCCTAATTTTTATCAGGAAAGGCAGAAGGCAGGAGGCAGTAGGCAGAAGGGAATTCTGACTCGCCTGTTACCTTTAGGGAACAAGGGTATAAAAACCCCATCCAATTGTTCCTTCTGCCCTCTGCTCTCAGCATAGCTGCCTTAGTTCATCGGAGATTTACTATGTTTCCTGCTCTATAAAACTGACACAAAGCGTCACATAACGTGACAAATTGATGTTTACTTCCTGCTTCTTGTGAGGCCGTCGGCGGTTACTCATCCACAGGCATTGACGGTCAAGCCAACCGCATCTGTTGAGTCTATACCTACATTTAAGTCTTTGTCAATCAACATCAGAAAAAATCCTCAAACCCTGACTGCGCCCTTCCTAGTAGGGAGCGGGATTTCTTCTGAGGTCTATGTCTATATAGATAGACTGCCAGAAATGTTTAAGTCGCGATTAGTGCAGAAGATACAAAGCGTCACCATCGTTACTACTTGCGTGTGAGAACTAGCGTATTATTTCGGTAAATTGCGCAAATTGTTAACTAAGTCGAAACTCTCCTGCTTCAGTTAACAGCTCAAATATGTTTTGACAACTCTATGACCTAGAAGTTGTTTGTAAATAATTATTTTGTAAATAATTATAAAGTTTTTTTACTCCTCACTAATTATAAATCTCCGATAATTAATCTCAAACCCTTGTACTACTTGGGCAAAAACTTCACTTCTGGAGATGTATATTGAGTATTTCAGAGTACAAAGTTTGGAATAAATAACTAAATTAAAGGTGTTCCTTTACCTTACAAAAATTTACAAACAGTCTCTTTGGAATTTTTAGGTAATTCACTCTATGATATAGTCGAATCTTATAATTTTTAGTTTTTACAGGATTTTATCAATGACAATTCCTTTAATGTACTACCCACTCTCTAGTCAAAACCATCGTGTTCAAAGATTTGATGTCCCTGGAGATGAATATCCTATACAATACACTTTAGAGAACCTGCCTACTGCTACAGAGATGGATGAGATTATCTGGGCAGCCTATAGGCAAATTTTCAATGAGCAGCAAATTATCGCAGCTCATCGACAGGTTGCTCTGGAGTCTCAACTGCGCAATGGTCAGATCACAATGAAAGATTTCATTCAAGGTTTGTTACTTTCTGAGTCATTCCGGCGACTGATCTATGATGGCAATAGTAACTATCGTTGTGTTGAGCTTTGTATTCAAAGGGTTTTAGGACGCCCTGTCTATAACAATCAAGAGAAACTTGCCTGGTCTATTGTATTGGCAACAAAAGGACTTCAGGGTTTTGTCAATGACCTGTTAAATAGCGAAGAATATGACAAGCACTTTGGCTATAACTCTGTTCCCTACCAACGTTGCCGAATTTTACCTCAACGCACTCAGGGAGAGCTGCCTTTTGCTCGGATGGCTCGTTATGACAGCTATTACCTAAAGCAGTTATATAAAACAGGGCAACTCAGAAAATATCCTCAAGGTGTGGTAGACCCCAGCGCTAATGTTTATCGCAAAGCTCTATTATTTGTGGGAATACTCTCTATAGCAGTGTTATTAGTGACTCTGACTCTAGTACTTTCGCCCAAATAATATCAATAATCGGGACTTACGCAAAAGATGAAATCATACACCATCTGTAGTGAAAAATTGTACTTAACCTCTACTATATGTGGTATTTATGCGTAAGTCCTGTAATAAATGTAACATTATGACAAACATCACAAAAACTTACATATCTACTTCACTCGATCAACACCAAAAAATCACGGTTGGTTGTACCATTAATCACTACCAAATCAGGAAAAAGAGTGGATGATTAAAATATAGAATTTAAGATTAATCTTAATGCTTCAAATTAACTTACTTCCCGGTGCAATCAACGAAATTATGGCTTCTGCTGCCAAAAGTGGCTTTCTCACAAAATTAGACTGCTATGGCCTCATGGCTGCTGTATTAGACGATTCTCTAAGCACAGAAGATCGTTCTACTGTTAAGCGACTTTCATATTTTGTACTCAGAGGATGGGTACGAGTAGAGTAGACATAGAGTTGGCGATCGATACTTTGTTTAAATGTTATGCCTCAACAAATTCATCAGGAAATGCTTACCTTCTTCCTTCTTCCTTCTTTTCCTAAAACAAAAAAATCATCCGAATAATTCCCACAGTAATAGTTTCATTATCCTCGTCATGTTCGGGATTAATAACTACTAAAACTCCCGGATTAATTGAAATATTGTCATTAATTTGATAACGATAAAAACCCTCCAAATGCCAAGCTGTATCATCATCATCTGGACCATTATCAGTATCAGTTACTTTAGGTGGATTTCCAATTACAAAACCAAGCAAACTTCCCTGTTTACCTAAGTCAGTAAATCCGAAAGTAACCGCCCAATTAAAAATAGTTGCTTCATCTCCTTCCTTAACCATACCAACAGATTTTTCAGCATCAGCAAAACTCCATCCAGTCCAACCGGAAACTGTAAAATTATTCAAAGCACGCCAACTTCCTTGAATACCTAAATGATCTGCGGAAGTGGGAACTAAATTACCAAAAGGTGCATTTGCTCTTCTACTACCTGTTGCTGCTGAGACAAATAACTTCCTTTTTGGATAGTAAGAACGGACATAAGTAACGCCAAAACGGAGGCGATCGCTTGGTCGAATATCTAGTTGTGCTAAACCTGCATTACTACCATTAAAAAATCCATTACTTTCGCTTGGGTTTTCCGGGTCTCTTGCTAAATATCCTAATGATAAAGTTACGGATTTATTAATATTATAAACAACTGTTACTCCAGCACCTCGTGCCCCTTGGGCATAGATAGGATTGAAGCGTCCAAACCTAGAAATTGCCCCTGATATTCTATTTGCAAAAAGTCTGTTGAAGTTATCAGAAACATTCATATTATACCTACCGCCAATAGCGTCAATATGAACTCTAAATTTTTTCCCAATGGGAAAACGATAGAATAATTTCCCAATATCAACAGTATTATTAGTATTTCTTTGAAATGCTAAACGAGTCATATTTATTCCAGTTATTGGCACTCCATAGGCAACAGTATCCAGAGCATCCAAACGAGTTCTAAATAAGTCTCGTCCTGTAAAGCTAGTATTAAAATTCAAACTTACTCGATTATTTAAAACAGTATTATCTTCTAAACTACCACCCCCAGCTTTCTCTTCTCCAAAGACATTACTAATAGCAAATACAATTTCTCCACCTAGTTTAGTTGTGCTAGAAAACTGATTTGCTTCTAGTTCTGTAGTCCGTGCTTCTAGAGCATCTATTCTGCCTTGAATTTCTGCAAGTTCGACAGCAAAATCTTCTTGTAAACGTTGTAAAACTGCTAAATCATCTTTAGTTACTAAGTCTGCTGTAGAGGCAGCAATTAATTCGGTAATTCTGTCTAAACAAGCATTTAAACCTGCGGCAAATTCATAGCGAGTCATAGGACGATTACCACGATAACTACTATCGGGATAACCAACAATACAACCGTAACGTTCTACTAAAGATTGTAATGCTTGAAATGCCCAATCTGTGGGTTGAACATCTGATAATTGAGATACAGAAGTAACTTGACCCATTGAGTCTGTATTTTGCTCAAGTTGATTTGGTTTAACGATAATTGCATCTTTAGCAACCGGAGTTATATTTGGTTTTGATGATTCTTTTTCTAATGTTTTTATTTCAGAATTTATTTGTGTATATTTAATTTCATTTGCTTGAGTTACAGCACAAAATATTACGGTGTTACAGAATATTAAGAAAAGACAATTAAATAAAATTTTTGACATATTTAACTCCTTTTTAACTCCTTAAAAAAATTAAATTTATTACTAATAAAATTCTCAAATATATACCACATAGGGATTTCTATTTCGACGCTTACGGAAATGGAGAGTATGATTACCAAACCCCTAGATAAAACTGTGTTTTAATTTTTATTCTGTTAAAATAGAAGTAATTATTCATTACTAATTGCTGATAGCTGACTGCTAATAGCTGTTTGCGCAACATTCCGCAGGAAATGCTTACCCATAATAAAATTCATCATCGGGCAAACTTCCAGCAAAAAGTTTAGGATTTTGCTCCAATAAACGAGAATACCAAAACTCTAAATCCTCTTTTGCATCCTTAGCACTGACCATTTCTAATGGCGTATATCCCAGAGATTTTTTAATAACAGGAGCTTTCAAACCTAGATATTTTGCTCCCAAAGCAGCAGCATCATCAGGATTTTTTTGAGACCAATTTACCGCTTCAACTAATCCATTTTGAACAGTCTGAATTATATCGGGATATTGATCGATTTTGTGATACCAGCATCAATCTTGGGATTAAATAACATAATTGTTATTCTTCTTGGGGGATTTTTGGGTATGTTTTGGCTTCATTTTTATCGGGAATTTACCACTGAAACTCCGGCAAATAGACCTTCGGAAAATTCTAGAATTAGATTACCAAAAACACTGATAATCTTATTGATACTCCTGGGAGTATTTTTATTAATTGATATCCTGACAACATCCGAGATTTCTCTATGGAAACTTAGTAGTTTTTGCCTCAAGGTAGGCAGTTTATTATATGGCAGTGGTTATGTATTAATTGCCTTCCTACAAGATTTAGTAGATCAGTTTCATTGGTTAACTCAACAACAATTGTTGGATGCTATTGCTATCGGACAAATCACACCAGGACCTTTGATTTCTAGCGTCACTTTTATCGGTTATTTATTATTAGGATTACCAGGAGCAATAGTGGGGACAATTTCAATTTTATTACCTGCATTTTTGTTTAGTGCTGCACTCAATTCTTTGGTGCCACAAATGCGTAATTTTCGGTGGACTTGTGAATTACTTGATGCGATTAATGTTACTTCTATTGCTTTGATGGCATCTGCTTTTCTGACATTATCTAGATCGACACTTATTAATTGGCAAACTTTGTTGATTGCTCTATTTGCTTGTCTGATAAATTTTCGTTGGAAACTAAATATTATTTTGATGATTTTTTTAGGTGCTATTTCTGGTTGGATACTGTTCAGATTTTAATTGTTAAAAAGCGTTCAGCAATTCAGCAATCAGCGGTCAGCTTTGTCCTAAGGGGATTAAACCCAAGCTTTTCCGTTCAGGAATGCTCCGCAAACAGATACCATTATCTATGCACACATTTTTAGACTTATAGCTGATAGCTAATAGCTTATAGCTAGTTAACTTTAAATAGGTAGTACCGAAAATCTATGAAAATAAAGCAAGAATAATAAAGAAAACTCTAAATAAAATTGCCACAAAGAATTCTCTTTAGAAATACTGAAATTATCTTTACTTTTGTTTCTTCCTTCTTCCTTCTTCCTTCTTTCTTCCCTCCTGACTCCTGTCTCCTGTCTCCTGACTCCTTCTTTACTTATTTTTTTCACCATGATGCCAAGGTTCTAAAAATCTGCGCATGGGGCGAATAACTAAATATTCAGATATCAAAATTAATACCACCGTCACAACCACCCATGCCATTACTTCCGCTGTATCAAGATTAATTCTAGCTAGATTCATTTCTGCACCAATACCTGTTTCTGATGATAATAACTCAGACATTATTGCTACTCGCCAAGCTAATCCTAATCCAGATGCTATTGAAGGAAATAAACTTGATAATAAATGTGGATAATATAAGTCTAATAATAAATTTTTGATAGGAATTTTCAAAGTAAAAGCCATTTCTATTAGCTGTAAATTGATATTTCTCACACCTTCCACAGCACCAATAAAAATAATTGGTAAAGTAGCAACAGCAACGGTAAATATTGAAGTAGAATTACCAGTGCCAAACCAAAGTAATGCAATAACAATCCAAGCAATAGGTGGTACTCCTTGCAAAGCAGTAATCAGAGGTCTGACCGCTCGACTAATCAAAGGTTTTATACCAGCTATTATTCCGAGGAAACTGCCACTTAATGTTGCTATTGTGAAACCACTAATTGCATTTAAATTAGTAGTTAAAATAGCCAAAGTTAATTTATTTGCCGTTGCCAAATTTTTCAGAGCAACTAGAGTTTCTAGGGGAGAAGGTAGAATAATTGAACTATAGTGCATTGCTAGTATTTGCCATATAGTTAGAAATCCTAGAAAACCGATTAATTCAGGTAAAATAACTTGAATTAGTTTGAATATATTTTTATCAAATTTATCAGATTGAATCATCAACTTGACTATGTTATTTTCAACTTGAATATAATCTTGACAGGATTTATCGCAGAAGGAAGAAGGAAGTCAGAGTAATATAATATCATGTCCGCTGGTATCGTTTGTGTAAACCCAAGGGTGAATATTTACAGGAAATTTAGGTTTTTTCAAGCTTTTAAGCCTTCTTCCTTCTTCCCTCTTCCTTCTTCCTTACCTTCGCGTTTACAATACCGATGCTACCGGACATGATATAATTCGTTTGATCATCATACAATGCGTAGGGGCGAATGGCCATTTGCGCTCCGCAAAGCTCCGAATGGCGCCCCTACAATATAGACTCTTAATCTTAAACAATGCTGAATAACACTGATGCGATCATATTTGAGATCAAACCCTTGTAGGAATGTTCCATGGAACGCCCCTACATTCTTTTTCGGAAGGAAAGCAAGTTAAAAACCTACGAAGCACTTCCAATTACAATATCGCGCACCCGCACAGGTACACAACTATGAGTCATTTGAGCTAGCTGCATCGGTTCCCCTTTCCCACAAATATTAGTACCGCACTGCTCCCATTCTGCAGCACTTCCCACCGCATCAACACTATTCCAAAAATCTGTAGTCATCGAATGATAAGTCACATCTTTCAACATTCCCACAACTTTGCCTTTTTTCACCTGCCAAAAAGCATCTCCACCAAATTGAAAATTCCGTCGCTGTTGGTCAATAGAAAAACTACCAACACCATCAATTAAAATCCCATCTTCAGTATCCGCAATCATTTCGTCTAAAGTAGCAGTATGACTACCACCATCTGCACCCGCTTCTAACCCCAAATTCGGAATGCGCACCATCGGTACACTCGACCAACTGTCAGCAAAAGCACAACCATTACTACTACCACGTCCAAGTCGATAAGCTGTTTCTCGGTCTGTGAGATAATCAACCAATACCCCATCCTTAACAACATACCATTCTTGTGACTTCACACCCTCATCATCATATCCCATGGTGCTACGACCCCCTGGTTGAGTGCGATCGCATTTAAAATTCACCCAGGGAGCAGCATATTGAAGTTTACCCATTTTATCGGTAGTGGCAAAACTGGTACCAGCAAAATTAGATTCATAACCATAAACCCTATCTAATTCGGTGGGGTGTCCAACAGATTCGTGGATGGTTAAAAATAGATTCGTTGGCTTTAAAATTAGAGTGGAGCGAATATCCGCAGGTCCTTTGGGAGCATAAACTTTTTCAATTGCTTCTTCAGCAACCCGTTCTACTTGACTCAATAGATCGGTGGGGTTAATATGCTCATAACCAATATTCAAAGGAGGTCGTTCGTAACTGCGACTTTGAGCATCATTATTGGCAATAGCTGTACAAGTAAACCCAGGATAACTGCGGTAAATTGTTTGCTCAATTAAGGAATCATTAGTAGAAGCAAATATTTTCTCTTCTTTAGTAAAGCGGAGAAAAGAAGCAGCTTTTTTCACTCCTCGCTCCTCATAACTCAATAATTTCTCATTCAAATTTAGAAGTAATTCTGCCTTTTCGCCAATAGGTACTGCAAAAGGATCAATTTCAATCGGAGTAACATAACTATCGCGGTAGCTTTCCACAGGTACTAACTTTACTGGTGTCTGTTGACAGAGACGACTACCCTTAGCAATATCTACTGCTAGAGCAACAACTCTAGCTACCTCTTCTACACTTTGGCGATGACTGGCAGCAAAACCCCATGCACCATTGAGCAAAACTCTCACCCCAAAACCAGAATTGACCTTATCTTCTAATCTGTTGAGAGAGCGATCGCGAGCTGTTAAATTTTGGGAGCGATAAATACATAAACGAATATCTCCATATTCACATCCGGACTGACGAATTAAGTCTATTGCGAAGGTAGCTAATTCTGTAGTTTGAATCTTTGCTGGTGCTTGTACCATTCTATGTTAATCTGAATTTTATCTAATTTATTTTATATAATGCACCATTTTTGTCCAAAATTTTAGTTTGTAGTTGGGCTTTAGCCCAAGCAATACTTATTACCATTTCTCACGCAAGAATGCTATATCTGATTGGGTGAGAAAGTATGGGAGGTGTAGGGAGAGGAAAAGAAAGAAAAATCTATACTAACCAACTAAATAATTGTCAAAAACAAACTTTTAATCTTGGTAACTATTTAACTGTTGAAGTGTAGCATTAATGCATGGTAATTGGTATCATATGAGGGCTAAAGCCCAACTACGAGCGTGATTATAACTTTTCTACCGAACATCATATTCATCAAAAATGGTTGTAGATTTGAGAGAATCCTGAGGAATTAGCTATGCCCAATCAATATTCATCTCCAAAAAATCTGTTAAAATCAAAGTTTTTATTAAAATTTATTGGATTAGTAGGAACACTGGTAATTAATTGGAGTTTTACTCGGCCAGTTTTTGCCGCCTTCTTAACAAACTGGTTTTTTGACCCAGACAATAATCAACTTCAGTTTACTCTCCCATCAGGTACCGCTCCTAGTTTTTCTTTGGAAAATCAACCAGCTCGTCTAATTGTATACATTCCTAATACTGAGGTTAGTGTAGATGTGACTGAGTTATATCCGGCAGGTTTGGTGCGCCGAGTTAGTCTTTCTCAAGAGCAACCAGAACAAGCAAAAGTTATTATAGATTTTGCTCCTGAAGTGGTTATTTCTACCAAACAAGTACAATTAGAACAGGTAGAACCACAGGAAAATAGTTGGCAGTTAAGTTTGCTTGTGACTGAGGGGGAATTTTCGGGGACACCAGAAGCAATAATTTCAGATCGACAGCCAACTGAGCCAGAAATTACTGAAGTTGAAAATTATCAAACTACCAACCAACAGCTAACTGAGCCAGAAACTACTGAATTAGAAAATTCTCAAATTACCGAAGAAGAAGAAAATAATCAAACTTCTACTCAACCAAAGCAAGATAGTGTCGGTTTGTTAGACACTGCTCCTGAAGAGGAATCTCCTTTACCGAACCCAGGCCCTTCTGCGGAGCCTTCCGTACCATTTCTGGTTATTCCCACTGACAGGCCAGGTAGATTTAGATCTCCAATAGTAGATGCTTTTGATAATGAAAAGCCGGAAACCGAAAATTCTCAGGTTGTAGAAACACCCACACTTCAGACTAGAGAGGAAGAAGAGACCGCTATTTCACTTCCTCCAGAGTACAGAGAAAAACCGAAATACAATACAACAGAATCAGTAGGTGTAATTACTTTTGGAGAACCTTTGCCTGGTTCATCGGGGCAAAAACAATCTGAAGATGATTTTGCCGTATTAATTGAGGAAGGAGAAGTTATAAGTTTAATTTATCCCTCTCAAGAAGTTACATTACCACGAGATATTGAAATACAGGAAGTTTTGCTGCTCAAAGAGGCGATCGTTGACGAATCTGGTAGAGTTATAGTACCAGCTAGAACACCTGTAGTTGGTGGTTTTGATACTACCACTCATGGAAGTAAATTTATTGCCAGGGCTATATATTTAGATGAGCGCTTAATTCCTTTTTCTGCTGAATCAGAATTACTTCGAGGCCATCGTAATATAAATGAAAAAGTTTTGGCTGCCAGTAGCGCTGGTGGGGGGTTAGGATTATTACTACTGACGGGTTCAGGTTTTGGTTTTCTGGCAGGAGCTGCTCTTGGTGCTGGTAGTGTTGTTCTTACTTCTCCTCGTTCTGTGACCCTAGAAGGCAATAATATCATAGAAGTTCGTGTAGTTGAGGATTTACCTAGTGCTAGGTTTTACGAAGATATTAGCAATTTTTAGAGGTAGAGATATTTTCTACTCCCTACTCCCTGGTATAGTTAAATCAACTAGAAGTTATTTTCAGGTGCATTCCCCCCAGGTCCTAACTGACCGGGCAAGAAAAGGTTTTGAGCACTATCGTTTTGATAGATACAATTAATCTCTGGATCGTCATTAATATTTCCTGTATAACCAAAGGTATTCATCCGATTTTTACAATCACGTACTTGCTCATTGTTGACTAAGTTTCTTTTCTCTAGAATTGACCAGTTATTTCTGCGGATGACACATCCTGGTTTTATATTTGGTTGAGATACATATACATTAAAAGGATTGAGAGTCAAGAAAACTCTCATATTCATTACCATAGCACTAGCTCCAAACTGTACACAAAGTTCTGGATTTGGTACACTGCGGTCGATAAATTCACGAGAGGCCACATTTTGGGGAGTAAAGTTAGCGGTAGAGCTAAAGGCAATGCCAATGCCAATACCTAAAACAAATACTCCTCCTAAAATTGCTATAGTGGCATAGTTGAATCTAGATGGTTGGGTGGTAGTTTGAGGTCTACGTTTCATATAAATAAAAGTTAAGTTATGGAGCTTAGGCTATAAACTAATAGTGGACGAGCTAAATTTAGATTTTTACTTTCCTAGTTTGACAAGCAAGTATGTATAATTTTACCAGGTAGATTATTTGTCCTTAAGTAAGCATAAATAACCATCAGTAAATTACCTAATTTGGAAATTTTTTGATTAATACTATCATAATTCTCAAATTAGAACGATTAAGTCAAAATTTAAAAGTCAAAAGTCAGATAACCCCCTAGTTGAGCAATGTTAAGTTTTATGTTATAATATTTCCAATATATGCTCATAATTTTTGAGTGTAGGCCAAAATATATATCAAATAATATTTAGCTATATGTTTGTTTTCGGGTAAGTTCTAATGAGTTAGCATTCCTGAAAGGTAAAATATTTGGCAAATATTATTGAACAGAGTTAAGTATTTCTACTTTATGTCTAGCCTAAGCATTGGTCTAGACTAATGTGTCTATGTCGTATTAGAATTTTTTAATCAGGATAGAGTAGTGTCTGTCGAGACTATAGAAAAGCGTTCCACTTCCACAGTCCGTAAACCTGCACCACGTTATCGTGTTTTACTCCATAACGATGATTTTAATAGTATGGAGTATG
This sequence comes from Okeania sp. SIO2F5, assembly GCF_010692685.1. Classification (NCBI taxonomy): domain Bacteria; kingdom Bacillati; phylum Cyanobacteriota; class Cyanophyceae; order Oscillatoriales; family Microcoleaceae; genus Okeania; species Okeania sp. SIO2F5. The sequence continues at coordinate 190,574 of NZ_JAAHGU010000008.1, forward strand.
TAGTGCAAGCATTGATGAAGACAGTGCCGAGTCTAACTCAACCCCAAGCTGTCGATATTATGATGGAAGCTCACAGTAATGGTATTGCATTGGTGATTACCTGCGCTTTAGAACACGCTGAGTTTTATTGCGAAAATTTAAAAAATCAGGGACTAACTAGCACTATAGAACCTGATGAGTGATTTAATTGTAATATAGAAGCCGAGTTTCTACCTTGAGAAGCTCGGTTTCTCATTTGTATAGGTGTTGGTAGTGCCTAATTTATCATTTGGCAAAATTGCAAAGTTTTCGGTTCCTATCAGAATAGGAATTTTTATTTTAACATTATTTCTGGGTTGGATACCACTAGCAGCACCAATATATTTTTTTGGGCGAGATGCAAATTTAGCGAGTATATTGGCGATCGCTCTATTATATATAGAGTTTATTATTTTAGTCCAGTTTTGGGGAAAGAAAGTTTATCAACAACCACACCTACTACGTCACTACGGTTTAGAAATAAGTAGGGTCAACTTTCAGAATTTTTTTCAAGGTTTAGGAATAGGTTTAGTTAGTCTGTTTGGTTTTTTTATTTTAGAAGCGCTTCTGGGATGGGTAATATGGCAGTCACCTTCAGCAAAGTTACCTCAATTTATTCTGGAAGGTTTATTGGTATCTGTGGGTATTGGTTTTGCTGAGGAGTTACTATTTCGAGGGTGGTTATTGGATGAGTTGGAGCGAGACTACAAACCAAAAGTAGCTTTGTGGGTAAGTAGTATTGTGTATGCCTTACTACACTTTATTAAACCAGTTGAGGAAATTTTGCGGATTTGGTTTCAGTTTCCTGGTTTGGTGTTGTTAGGTTTAATCTTTGTTTGGGCAAAACGTGGATCAGTTGAAGAAGGAAGAAGGAAGAAGGAAGAAGGAAGAAGGCATCCCCCCTTGCCCCCCTTTGAAAGGAAGAAGGAAGAAGGCATCCCCCCTTGCCCCCCTTTGAAAGGAAGAAGGAAGAAGTGGATGGTGACTCAAAACCCAACTAATTATCAACACCGTGTAGATAGCGGGGTATTAAACCCAAAAGAAAAAGATAAATTGACTTATTATCAACAACAATTATTGGGTTTGCCTATTGGTATTCATGCTGGTTTTGTTTGGGGTTATTACATTATTAATGTGGGTGGTTTAGTTAAGTATTCTAGTGTAGTTGGAGAGTGGATAGTTGGGATAAATGGTAATCCTTTAGCAGGTGTAATGGGGTGGTTTTTTTTAGGAGCGATCGCTTTGTTTATTCAGCGAAAGTGAATTGGTATAACCTAGAGGTAGTTATAGTCATTTAACTTTAGATTGAGACAAAGCTTTCTTGCTATGAGGGAGTTTCAGACGAAAAAACGTCTCATTTTTAAGTTAAACTACTATATATCATGTCTGGATAATAGCGTTCTGATTCAATATCAAATTGCTAATAGCTATAATGCTTATAGAACAAGTTTTTTGGGGAATTTATAATTTATAAAGCGACAAGTCTAATATTTTATACAGTTGCAACAGAGGGAGGTTTTGTTTGTGACAGTATGCGTTTAGCTTTCATCAGCATTTTTACTCCTCCCTTGGGTCCTAAAGTTACTCCTCGACGTTGGGGTTTTACAGGTTGATTTTCTGCTAATTCCATCTCGAAATTAGATAATAGAGTTGCCAATACCAAGCGCATCTCAAAATCTGCTAGTGCCATTCCCAAACAGCGACGACTGCCACCTCCAAATGGCAAATATTCATAGGGAGAAAACTTCTTCTCCAAAAATCGCTCTGGCTTAAACTTTTTCGGTTCTGGGTACAAATCTTCTCGTTGGTGAGTCAAATAAATAGAACCACGAATTGTTGTATCTGCTTCCAAGTGATAACCCTGCAACTCAACAGGTTGTTTTGTCCGACGAGGAAATGTCATAACTACTACTGGATATATTCGTAAGGTTTCCTGACAAACTGCTGTGAGATAGGGTAAACGGAATATTGTCATGGGTTCAGCATCTATTTCCAGAGTTGTCAACTCTTCGATCAACTTTTGATACACTTGTGGTTGTTTATGAACCCAATAAACTGCCCAAGCTAGAGCTGTTGCAGTGGTTTCGTGACCAGCCAATAACAATGTCATCAACTCATCCCGAATTTCTTGGTCTGTCATACCTTGACCTTCTTCATCTTGTGCTAATAGCATTAAGGTCAAGATATCAGTACGATTTGGATCTAGTTGAGAGCGGCGAGTGGCAATTTCTGTATATAGGAGTTCATTAAGTTTTTGTTGTTGACGCTGATACTTACCCCAAGGACTCCAAGGGCCTAAATCCTTTTGCAACCAGGGAAAAAATAATAAACTAGCTCGGAGTGGAGAAGCTGTGAGTTCAAGAAAATCTGTCAACATTGACCTAATTTGTGATAAGCGGGGGCTATCATATAGACCAAAAACAGTTTGGAGTATCACCTGCATCGTAATTTCTTGCATCAGTTTACGGGCAATAAATGTTTTACTCACTGTTAAGTTGCTGGCTACTTCTTTGGTGATGTTACAGATTAAATCACCATAGTTCCGCATTCTGTTGCCATGAAAGGGAGGCATTAATAATTTGCGTTCTCGACGGTGGCGATCACCTTCTAAGCAAGAAATTGAGTATTCCCCAAACACTGATTGTAAAAGTTTATTAGCAGGAACTTCATACTCATTATTATCCTTTGTCAATACCTCCTGCAAAGCTTGCGGACTGCTGAGGATCACAGCTTTCTCAGCAGGAGCAGGAGTTATCATGGTAAAAATATCTCCATACTTCTTGGCATAAAATTCAAGAGTATTGAGTGGAGCGAGAACCAATTGCAGTCTCTGAAAAAGCGGTGGTGTTTTTGGTCCTTTGATTAATTTCATATTAGTTACTTGTGAATTTTTGTACTGTTTAATATTATAACTTAACAAGAGCATTTTATCGGTTTTTTGTCTCAAATTCAATGCCCTAGTGTTAGACAAATTTTTATGTTGGCGACTGCCGTTTGCGTAGCATTCTGTAGGAAAATAATTAATAATTAATTATTACTTATCTTTGGCCAAGTTCTTTACATTGAAAAAGTTTGATCGACCAAGAGAAGAAAAAATTTTCATTATTAGTCAATCCTCTTCTTTTCAAGTAGAGGTAATTATTAATTATTAATTATTAATAATTATATCATGTCCGGTAGCATCGGTATTGTATAGCAAGGGTAGGGAACACTTAACTGGGAACAGGGAACAGTCAGGAATACTTAAGAGCAAGAAAAAAACTTAAATTTCCTGTAGATATTCACCTTTGGGTTTACACAAACGCGCCCCAGTGGACATGATATTAATTGTTGAATCCTATCTCCTCGCTCATTCCCATTTCTCCCCTCCTGGGAGGGGTTAGGGGTGGGTTGTCTCCTGTCTCCTTTCTTCCCCTCCTGTCTCCTTTCTTCCCCTCCTGTCTCCTTTCTTCCCCTCCTGTCTCCTTTCTTCCCCTCCTGGGAGGGGTTAGGGGTGGGTTGTCTCCTACCCCTACTAAAAGACTTTTGAGCGCAAACCCTAATTATTGCTCTGCTGATTAAATCTCAAAGCATTGATATATAAAGATATTAGCCTTTTTTAGCTGGAAATACCTGGTTTTGATCCCTTCACGCTCATGCATGAAGCGCATTTTGGGGTGACTATGGCAGAAAAATCACTCTTGCTATAATGAACAACCACCTTATCTATAACTCCCTCGTTCCTCCTGACTCTTAACTACTCCCTACTCCCTACTCCCTACCTCAACAAAAAGACTTTCCATAAGCAAACCCTAATTAGTATTAGAAGGTAGAGAGTTGAAGCGTCATAAAATTCAAATATCTTGTCTATTTCTGGCATCTAAAAATTTTAATTGTTGATACAACATCCCAATTTTATCTAGCTGAATACCTGCTGCACCTGTCATTCGTAAAGGGTTGCCAATAATACTTTCTATTTCTAAAGGTTGTCGTCGCTCATAATCAATTTTCATGCTAGTTAAATAAGGGTTTAACTTGTCAGTATGGTCTAACATATTTTGAATATAACTATTTGGAATTTCGCACTTACAACTTTTTGCACCTTCCAATACTTCTTGCATTATTTCTGTGATTAAGTTTCTAGTATTAGTATCTCCCATCATTTCATCAGTTCGAGCATCTAGAATTACTGACAAGCTGTTATAAGGAATATTCCAAACTAATTTTTTCCATCTTTCTTGGAATAAATCTTCACTCAAATTAACTTGTATTCCAGCACTTTCAAAATCCTGGGAAATTTCACGCATTTTATTTGTAATACCAGCAGATTGATAATTTGTGGCATATTTTCCGATTCTAATCAAACCATAATCTACATGACGAATATGACCGTAACCTATTTTATTAGAAGCAAGATTACATACTCCTCCAATTACTCTTTCTTTACCAACAGCTTTAGCTATTTCAGGTTCTGCACCCAATCCATTTTGTAAGAGTAAGACAACGTTATTTTCTTTGCATAAAGGTGAGAGTAATTCTGGTAATAAATGGTTTTGTGTTGTTTTTAATGCGACGATAATTACATCACATTTTGGTATTTTATTAGTATTGTTATAGGCATTAATTTGAGGGAGGTTAAAGTCGCCATCTTTGGATTCTATGATTAAGCCATTTTTGAGAACGTGCTGATAATCACTACGCAGTAAAAAATGAACTTCTAATCCTGATTTTTGTAGTTTTGCACCGTAAAAACCTCCTAGTGCGCCACTGCCAATAATAGCGTAAGTATTTTTTGACATTTTATTGTTCTTAAATTAGACTCTGTTTCTATTTTATTGAATCAGGTAGAATAAAGCTGTTTAAATCAATTTTTAACTGGTAAAAATATTGTGTTATTATCAAGTCGATGAAAGTCTCCTTCAATATTATGGATAATACTTTTCAAGCTCTAGAATGCGATACTGATATTTTGATAAAACGATGGAGGAGTCAGGAGTCAACCCACCCCTCGCCCCTCCCCCTCCCAGGAGGGGAAGTCAGGAGTTAGGAGGAAAAAAGAAGGAAGTTTTTTATCAGTAATTAAGCGGACATGATATAAGTCAATTGCCTCTTGGTTTTTTCAAGAAAAGCTAGAAATTATTGAAAATGAAGTAAGAATTATCTTCGGAGATATAAAGTTAATTTTCCCAATAGAAGGTATTGAGTGTAAGATATTAAAACTTGGCTCTAAAACTTGGAAACCTGGTAAGCTGAGAATTCAAGTAATACTCAAAAATGCTAGTATTCAAACTATGGAATTTTAATTTTGTTATGACGAACCACCACAACAAGAATCACCATTAGACGATATTCGACAAAGAGAAGATTATCAACAACTTTTAAATAATCAATAAACTTATTACTGGCAAACTGGAAAACTAAAAAAATGAAAACTAAAAAAATATTCAGTGTGACACTACTAATTATACTGTAAGTATTATTTTGAGACTATAAGTATTATTTTAAATTTATTTATACAGCAGATTTCACCTAAGTTAAGTACACCAGTAGCGGAAAAAATACCCGCACCACAAAAGTTTTATTTAAACTCTATTATTAAGGGCGAAGTCTTAATTTTTTTTACTTCATATACTTGCATTTTGCTGTATTAAACTCAACTCTATCATTATTTTATCTGTTCAAATTTTTCAACTTTAATTTTGCTACATGAATAGTCTTTCCATTATCCAGTTTAAAATTTTTCCTAAAGCAAATCCTCCTGCCAATGCTAAGAAAATATAATACAGTAGATTCCACTTTAATCAGATACACCCGTCGCTGGCAAGATGCCCGCACTAGAAACATTTAATTGTTAATCTCTGTACTTCTTATGGGAGGAATCTGCTGTAATTTATATTTATAACTCCAGCTTAAGTTTCTAGAATGTTCTAAATAAAGAAAGATAGAAAAAAATAGCAGGCAAAAACAGTACTAAAACTAAAGTTATAGTGTTTATAAAAGTTATAGCAGTCGAAGGAAAGGTTAGGAGAAATAAAAAACTTAAAACTCAGACAAAGGAATATTTTTCCTTCTTCCCTCTTCCTTCTGCTATATACCAATTCCTAAAAATAATGCTCTACTTATATTCATTGTTAATTTTTGAATAACTAGGAAAACTCAATAACCATTTCCTCATTTCATCAGATAATTTTTGCCTACTTCTACTTTGAGGATGAATACAAACGTGCTTCGTAATAGCTCTGGCCACCCACTTATCCTCTGTTTCTTTTAAAAATACTTGATAGGAAATCTCAAACTCATCATCTCTCCAACTTTTAGGAATTAATTCAATAGTTAACTCATCCCCACAAAACATCGGGCGACGAAAATCAACATTAGCATAAATAATTGGAATAGCTATTTCTTGATTACTAAAAAAAACTTTCAGATTAATACCAAATTCTACTAAAGATGCTTCATAAGTTTCATGGCACATTGCTAAAACATTAGCAAAATAAACTACTCCAGCAGCATCGGTATCTTGAAAATGAACTATTCTTGTATAGTAAAAAGACATTTATAGATATAGGTTTAATAGTAATACCATTTCTCTATGAATTTGCGCTGAATAAAAGATGATAATTATCAGAATAATAAGGTCAGGACAAAAATTATTAAGTGCATCGTTACAAAGAAATGATATTAGATTGAATAAAGTTTTAGGTAATAGGTATTAGGTTCAATTGAAGATTAAACTTTAACCAGTTATAGAAACCGTAAAGACAGTCATATTTTCTACACTTATAACCTGACACCTACCAGGAAGGGTAGGGAGGATAAATCATATATTTAGGAATTAGGCATTTTTGAGTTCTAAACACTACATATCTGTAACGTTATAGTTTTTCTCGTTATATATAGTCTGTTTACCTAAATTCGGAACTATAACGTTATAGTTTTTCTCGTTATATATAGTTTGTTTACCTAAATTCCGAGTCGCCTACCACCTAGAACTAAAGTCCCGGTAGACAGGATAAATCATATATTTAGGAATTAGGCATTTTTGAGTTCTAGAGACGACATATCTGTAACGTTATAGTTTTTGCTCACTATATATAGTCTGTTTACCTAAATACCGATCGCCTGACACCTACCACTCAAGGAAGGGTAGGGAAAATAAATCATATATTTAAGAATTAGGGATTTTTGAGTTCTAAACACTACATATTTGTAACGTTATAGTTTTTGCTCACTATATATAGTAGTCGAAGCAAAGGGTGCGGACATATCAAAAGCTTAAAACTCAGACAACGCAAAATTTTTCAGTCCTTCGTTCCTTCCTTCTTCCTTTTCTGAACAATGAACAATCACTACAATAAAATTGAGTATTGTTCATTGAACATTCATCAGGACTAATTTTGTAATTAAATTAACCCTTATTTTTAATCATTATTACATCAATAATCTTAGTAGCTACTGCTTCGGAAATTTCCAAAGCATTATATAACTCATTCAAAAGTTGTTCCTCCTCTTCAGCAAGGTCTCCATCTACTAAAACCAAGTCTGTACTAACAGCAAAAACTGTTTCCCTTAACTCCTTTGGAAGTTTAGCAACTGCAGCATCAAACAAAGGCTTAATTTCTTGATTTTTAATCATACCGAGAAGACGGTCTTGCATTTCTGTCTTACGTTCCTTTGAATAATCACTAAACAGTTCCATGCGAGAGAAAATATTATTAATACCTTGAGATTCACTCTTCGTAATAACACCATCAGCAGCAACAGCAATTAAAGCGATCGCTGCAAAAGCTTCTGCCGGTTCTAATTGAATATCAGTAGCTTGTATTGTTGTTGTTCCTTGATCGAAAAGACCCATTTTAGTACCTCATCAATGATTTTTTTACCATCTCTATTTTGGAAAAATATTAGGTGTTATTAAATAAGTTTTAGATTGAATATACAACCTAAAATTTACCACCTACTACCTTCTTCAATACTTCTCAAAAACTGCTAAATTAGCTTTGAGAAAATCAATAAATTGTCGTGCCGTTCGCCCAGAGCGACCATTATATTTCGTAGCCCATTGTAAAGCTTGATAGTCTAAATCTTCAGGATTTAGATTAATTTTTGCCTGTTTTGCCAGATGTCTAACAATTGTTAAATAAGTATCCTGGTTAGCAGGTTCAAAAGTTAAAGTTAAGCCAAAGCGATCGCTAAAAGAAAGCTTTTCTTGAACTGTATCCCAATTATGAACCTCATCACTATCTTTTGGGCGAGGGCGATCGTTAAAAAATTCTCTAATTAAATGCCTTCTATTTGATGTAGCATAGACTACCACATTTGTTGGTCTAGCAGTTAAATTACCCTCTAAAACAACTTTAAGAGCTTTAAAAGTATCATCATCTTCTTCAAAAGAAAGATCATCTACAAAGATAATAAATTTTTGTGGAATATCGCGTAATTTTTCTGCAATTAATGGTAAATCTTTTAAGTCTGATTTAGCTACTTCCACTAAACGAAGATTGCGTTGACTATATTCATTTAATAAAGCTTTTATTAAAGAAGATTTTCCAGAACCGCGACTACCATAAAGTAATACATTAAGTGCTGAATATCCTGCTAGGAGAAATTGTGTATTTTTGATTAAGGTATCTTTTTGAAATTCATATCCGACTAATTCTTTTAATTCAACTGGGTCGGGGTAAGTAATAGTAAGTAGTTGACCGTTACGCCATTCAAAGGCAATTGATTCAGCAAATAAACCAGTGCCATTATGATGATAATGAGTGGCTAAGGTCTCAATGGCATCTGCCCAATTTTCTAATTTTTTTAACTCGTCGTAGATAGCTTCTTTTTGTTGTGATTGTATTTCCCACGCAATAGGGGGATTCTCTAATTTAGCTATTGTTTTTACCCACTGACTAATTGTTTTACCACTGCACTGATAAAGATTTTGTAAAATTTGTAAATCATGTTTTGCAGCTGCAATTAAATTTGGAGATAGGCTGGTAATATTTATTTTTTGAACTTGTTGACTAAAGGGATTATCATCTTGAATAATCTGAGCAATTAGATATTCTTGCCAGGAAATATTTTGACTAGCAATATTTCTAAACCAGTTACCATAAGCTTGAAGGCATTCTATAGCAACTCCATCATTTTTAGACAAAGATTCTAATAATTGGATAAAAGCTTCACCCACTGTTTTTTTTAGAACAGACTGATATAACAATAGAGATGCTATTTGCTGTTGTAAGTTTTGAATTTTGGCTAACACTTGGGAACCTAAACAAGACATAATTAATGATATGATTGCCTTATTAAATAAAGGATCAGCACTTAGCACTCAGCAATTAGTAGGAGCATTTTTTTTAGGTTTAGAAGGGGATTTCAACTCCTACTAAACTATCTGAAACAATATTTGTTAGAGATTTTAACCCAAACTCAAAAAACTTTATAATAGCTGATAGCTTACCACTGGATACTTACCTATTTCTTTGGCGTAATGTAAATCTATGTAATTCTATAATAAATTTTACTCTTTGTAGTTATAAACCACTATTTTTTTACATTTACTTAAGATGCAATTTAAGATCGAGAAATATTTCAAAAAATGTTATTGAATAGTTGAAAATTTCATTTTTAATCATAGTTTAATAATTATTGAATCTTGATTAAGCAATATTAAGTTTTGATAAATTGGCTAGCTATTGCCACAAATAAGCTGTATAAGTTAGTTTTAGTTTTAGGAGTTAATAATAATGACTATAAATATCGCCATAATAGCAGCGATCGCCTATGGTATATTAGCCATTGTTGGGGGCATTATTGGATATACGAAAGTAGGCAGCAAAATATCTTTAATATCTGGTAGTATCAGTGGTTTACTACTAATTGTTAGTGGAATTATTCAACTAATGGGCATGAATTGGGGTCTAATATTTTCTACCCTCATTACAACTATTCTAGTAATTACATTCATTATTCGTTTAGCAAAAACTCGTAAAATGATGCCTGCGGGATTAATGATTTTAACTGGAGTTGCTGCTGTAGCAGTTATGGTTTATGAAATTACCATAAACAATTCAGCCACAATTTAAAAAGAAACGTAAGTATTTAGCCGTCAGCTTTCAGCTCCATTAGAACTAATGACTATAGCCTTTAAAGCAGAAGTTACCATTGACAGATTTTATCTAATTAAAAATATGAATTAAAAGTTTCCCTAGTAACTTCTAAAGTCTTAAAAAATGCTTACTTCATTTATTAATCAAGATGAGAGCTGACCACTAATCACTGTTTGTGGAGCATTCAGGCACGGAAATCCTTATACCAATTTCATAAACTTGAGCTACTTAGGTTTGGAGTAGTCAGTAGTCAGTAGTCAGTAGTCAGGAGGTAAGGTGAGTAGCCTTACTTTTTGAATTTGGTATTACAAAGAAACAAAGAATATGGAAGAGATAAAAAAGTAGAAACTTGCTCAATAGACATATAGATATCTCCAGAAAAGAGATAACAGGTAACAGGAAGAAATAATAGAAATCATCAATTATTTCTCCCTACTCCCCTACTCCCCTACTCCCTGCTCCCTACTCCCTACTCCCTAAATTGGGATTAATCAACCCATTAGCCGTACCAAAAATATTAATTGGACTCTTACCATCAGTAATTAAAACACTCTGAAGACCAAGCCCCTACAACAACCTCGCCTGCATTTCTGGGCCATCTTGAGCGATCGCCCGAATTGTCTCAGCCCCCAAAGCCTCCACTTTTTGCTGAAACTCAGTAGCAGTAATTTCAGCCATTTGCCTTGCCTTCTCAATCTCTAAATTATTCAGTGTCTGCTGATGGGCTAACTCAGTCTCCTGACGCGCCCTCAACTGAGCCATCTCAGCCTCATGGCGAATCCGTGCTGCTTCTACTTCCTGCTGCGCCAAATTCACCGCCAACTGGCCTTGAAAAGGAGATAACATATAAGCTTGAGGTCCATTGACTAATTTTAGTTCCCCACTTTGAACATCCCGTACATATATACCTTCATTTTTGTCTAGGGGAATAGCCTGAAGTTTTTCTAATACTTCTAATTCCACTGGGGGAATATAATCTCTTGGCCCAGTAATCATCCATAAATCTCCTGGTTGCCGAGTAATAACGTTTGCTCCTGTTCCCTCGGTGAAAGTTTCCTCAACTCTGATTAGGAGTGCTTCTTGTTCACCAAGAATATAGACCTTTTTAATTCCTGTTTCTAAATCTTCTCCTGGGTGCAAAAAGAAAGATGTTCTGCCCTGACGCACTTCTTTCATACCCCACTGCGGTTTACCATCTGCATCTATGGGATTAGTTACTATGCACCATTCGCGATCGCTTAAAGTAGTGATTTTGACTTCTCCCACTACTTCTTCATAAACGTCGGGAATATGAATTTCAGCATCTGCAAAAGTAACTAACTATTCATCTCCCGCTTTGCGTTGCTGACCAAAAATATCAGTAAAAGTCCGTTTTGCTTTTAGATGTAGTGCTTGACGTTCGGTTAATACATAGGCATCAATAGTATCGACAATTTCTTCATCTACTCCAGGCAAATAAGCACCTTCTTCCCTGACCAACCATTATTCCCCAGTTCTACGTCTGTTACCTTGACGATCTATACAATTTTGTCGTGCCAGCAGTCGTAAGGCTTGGTTAGGTTTAATTATTTTAGCTATAACTGTGACTACCACTTCAACTTCTACCCTGGGAGTGTAAGTTCCTGGCCCCTCAAATAACCATTCATCCCCTGTCGTACGAGTGACAGTTTGAGACTCTCCTGCAACGGTGACTGTATCAGTAAAATCTCGTATTGCTTTGAGACGTAGAGTTTGGTTTGTGTCAATTACTTGTAGTTGAGTTACATCTTCTTCGAGTATTTCTCCTGGATATAGTGGGAAAGTGTCTTGAGCAAAGCGAATTTCCAGATCGCCATATTTGAGTCTAATTTAACCATACTCATCGGCCACAAGTTGATCTGAACTATTTCTTAGTACAGGGTTAGTTACTACACAATAATGGCGAGGTGGAACTACAATTGTCAGTTGTGGTTGTAAGACTAACCTTTCTGCATCTCCAAGGGTAATGGTTTGAGGGCCTATTTCTAGTCTGGTGACACCAGTGTTATTGTCAAGAACATGAATATACTGTTGTGGCTTCAGGAGAATTATACCATTGTTCTCTATTGTAATTGGATATTCTGTGGTACTTTTTATTTTACTCATAGTTTAATAGTTTTGTAACTAGGAATTTTAAGTTATTCATTATCCATTATTAATTATCTCTTACTATCGTCGCCAAATTTTAATAGTTCTGTCTTTACTACCACTAGCAATACTATTACCATCAGGACTAAAAGTAACTGTATAAATCTCATCTTTATGCCCGGTCAAAGTACTAACTAATTCTCCTGTTTCTAAATCCCATATCTTAATATTATTATCCTTACTGCCACTAGCAATATATCGACCATCTTCGCTAATATCAACAGATACAACTTCAGCAGTATGACCAAGAATAGTTTTGATTAATTCTCCTGTTTTTAAGCTCCAAATTTTAATAGTATTATCGTAACTCCCACTCACTATTTTTTCCCCATCTGGACTAATATCAACAGACCTAATTACTCCTTCATGTCCAGTCAATGTATTAATTAATTCTCCAGTATATAAATCTTCAATTTTTATAGTTTGATCTGCACTACCACTAACCAATATTCTGCCGTCAGGACTAATAGCAATAGAATAAACTACATCTGAGTGATCGGGGAAATTAAAAATTAAGAAACCTGTTTCTAAATCCCAAACTTTAACTGTTTTATCTCCACTAGCACTAGCAATTGTTTGATTATCAGAACTCATAGCAACTGACCAAACAGGTGCCCAATGTTCAAATACTCGAAATAATTCTCCTGTTTCCAAATTCCAGATCATTACTCTCCAATCATAAGTACCTACCACTAATTTAGTACCATTATTATTCAAAGCAACTGACCAAATTGGAGAATCATCTGCAGCTAATGTGTTGATAACTTTTCCTGTAGGAACTTCTAAAATTTTTACCGTTGTGTCTCTACTTCCAGTAACTAAAGTTTTGCCATTAGAACTAAATGCAAGAGTACCTATAGAAGCATTAAACCTAGACAAATCTTCAACTTGATAATTCTGCCAATTTATACCTTGTTGACAATTTTGTAAAAGAGATTGAGCTTCAGCAAAAATGCTAGATTTTTCACTAATTAAAGTTCCTTGATTAATACATTCTTCATAGTTGCGCTCTATGTATAAGTTTTTTACAAAATTAAATTTTGCCGATTCTTGTTCTTGCTGTTGTAATACTTGTTGTTGACGTAATTGTAAATAATTTTGGAATTTAAGATATCTATATATAGCAAAGATTATTACAATTAAGGTAGCGATAAATCCTAAAATCAACTGCCAGTTAAAAGATGATTGTTTGTTATTATTGCTAAATATTTTTTTAAATTTAGTAAGTAGAGATTTTGGTAAAACTCTGTTTTCTATTAATTCTATATCTTCTTGAGTTAGTCCTAAAATTTGCTGTAGACGCTCTAACTCCTGGCGAGTTTCTTGACTAAAAGGATATTCTTCCTGAATCGCAGCTTTTAATGTTTCTTCATATCTTTCTCCTTTCATCCGATATTTACGGTAAGGATTTAATACTTCATCCTCAATTATTTCCGTTTCTTCCCGGGAGAGTTCTAAACTTTCTCTAAGTTCATCTAAAATTCTTCTCCCGACAATAGAAATATCTCCTCTATCGCTAGCTCGACGAATAACCTCTTCCCGATAAATTTCTTTATTATCTGTAGCGAAACTTGGAAACTCATTAATTTTTTTTAAATCTGCTATAACTTCTGCTGCTGACTGGTAACGTTCGTGAAAGTTATAGCGCACCATTTTATCTAAAATATCTGCTAGAGAAGTAGAACAATTTGTTAGGTATCGCCAAAAAATCTCTTTTTTTTCACCATTTTCATTATCCTTTAGTTTCGATAATTCGCTGCTAGGCAATCCCGTAATTGCCTGAATGCCAATCATTCCTAAAGCATAAATATCACTATTGAATTGGGGATTATATTCAAATTGTTCAATTGGCATATATTCCATTGTGCCAATCCTAGCTGTACGATTTTGCTGACCAATATTAATTTCTTTAACAGCTCCAAAATCAATTAATACTAATTGATTATCCGATTTTCTTCTAATTAAATTAGCAGGCTTAATATCTCGATGAATAACACTATTTTCATGCACAAATACTAAAATTTCTAATACTTCATTGAGAATTAAAATTACTTGTTTTTCAGATAGGGGTTTACCTGGTAATATTTCATTGTCTAAAGATTGACCAGGAATAAAAGATTGAACTAGAAAAAACTCTCGATCTTCTTCAAAATATGCAAGTAGTTTAGGAATTCGATCATGTTGAGAAAGCTTTTCTAGCATCTGTGCTTCTTTTTGAAATCGATCGCGAACGATATTAATTAATCTTCGATCATAAATACTTGGTTGCAGATGCTTAATAAAACATTGTGCTTCTCCAGGACGACGAATGTCTAAGGCCAGATAAGCATGGCCAATTTCCCCTGATTCAATAATTTTAATAATTTGATAGCGTCCATCTAAAATATTACCAATCATCATTATTGTGGTAGAGCCTTTTTTAGTTGATTATGGCATGAAACAATTTACTCATTTTGACATCTACAATTATAAAAAAAATAGTTTTAATTAAGAATATTTTCCTGATTCCAAAACTGAAAATTAGAAGTTTAATTGTAACCCTTAATCATTAATTGATAGAGATATGTTACTCCAGAACACAAATTAATTCTGATAAAAAGTGTAATATAGAAACCAAAATAATAATTTTGGCCACTCAAAACAAAAGCACAATTTTAACAGTGCTATCATAGACAGAAGCAAAGCTAAAATCAGGTATAGGGAGTTAAGTGGATGAGCCATGAAATAATAGCAATTAGGAGACCTGTTAGACCAAAACAGCCTATTGAGCCAAATTCTCCAAAGGAGGCGCTTCACGAACAAATTGAGTCAAAAGTAGAAAAACCAAATTCAATAAAAAATAGCCCCTCATCAAGAACAGAAGGTACGAATGAAAGGCAATTAGGAAAACCAATAAGTAAATCAGAAAGACCCAAAAAACCAGGAAAACCAAAGCTAAAAGAATCTATCCAACAAGTCACCAATGCTAACGGAAAAGTTTTTAGTTCGGGGGATAAGATTTTAGTATCAGCACCCTGGAGTAGTATTGTAGAAGCTGAAATTACGGGTTTTTATAAAAGTCCTGGAGGTTCAATCTGGGCAATTTTTCTTCCCCAAGAATCTCTACCTAAGTGGAAGTGGGAAAAAGGTTGCATCCGAGCTGAATTATTAAAACAAGCATAATTAAGGCAAAAAAAATCTTAAATTCAGGATAATTTAGCATCTAAAAAAAATCCTAAAAAATATAACAGGATGATTTGGGTTGTGTAGAAAATATCCTGAATCAAATTAAGAGGAAACAGGGAAAAAATATCCTGAATAAAGGGAGGGGGGAGAGGATATATTTTAAACTTTTCTCCTGTTCCATAAATATTTAATCAAACTTGATATAACTGATACTAAATCTGATTTAGATAGGTTACTTGTTAAGGTAGTAAATATTTATCCAAATGGTTAAATTCAAACAAATCAATTTCTTAAAGTGCTGAAAGTGTTAGTTTTTCAGGAGTTAATTCTTGAGCAAATTGGAAAACAAAATTTTCTTGCTGTTTAGTTTCTATTGTGTATTGAAGAGTTTCTCTGACCTTAGCGATCGCCTCACTATCAGTTCCGGTGCTCCCTACTCCCTCTCTTGGTGAGCGTTCCTTGCCTTGGTCGATTGGATATGGCGTTAGCGCAACGGATCTGCCAGAGCGGGTTTCCTCGCCATTTCACCCTACGGGAAGCTCCAAAGATCGACCGCTTGCGTCTGTCGCACCCCGCGGGGTCGCACCGCTGCTCCCTACTCCCTAAATTTTTGATTGTGGTTATTCAAACAGACATGATATAATAGTAAAAATCCTTAAAAAAAATTTAGAGACGCGATCGCCCACATCTCTAAAATTACTATTCGACTATTTCAGCCAGAATTGATATCCTCTCGACGTTGCGCTTAGGCGACAACGTGGGATTCCTAACCATCACTGATTAGGTTTTTCTGTTCCCTCTTGCCTCCTCCGGAGGAGCTGCGCTAACAGAGGATCTGCCTCCGAGGTCTTTCCCTCTTTTTGGTCTTAAGGTCGCTCCACAGTACGTCACCAATCCGATGGCTCCCCTAGACACTGCTAGCCCAGTAGCCTCAATTTAAGTATTATAGCACATGGTTTGAAAAAAACCCAATATTGATTGGTTTTCCCATAGGATTATCCCGCACTCTCCTGAGGGCGGGTCTTCAACCAACGTTGAAATAAGTAACTTAATTATTGCGTGACACAGAAGCCTCTTCTACAAAATTGTCACCATCTCTCCTCTGATTTTTAGGAGAAGGTTTTTGATGACGAATCTTCGGTGAGCGTGGCTTTGGCTTTGGCTTCGGAGTTTCATAGACAGGGATTTCTTCCTCCTGAGCATAATCAGGCCCCATCCAAGCAGGACGAGTTTCATCATAAGCTATTTGTAAAGCTGCTGCAGCGATCGCATGGGGGTCATACTCTTCACCCAACTGAGCAATCAATGGTAAGAAAGAAGCCATTCGTTCCCCACTCAGAGCATCTCGTACCTTATTCTGTAACTTCTGCAACTGTCGGGCTTCAATTTGAGACCGCTTAGGAATCGAGCGAGTATCCAAACGTTGACGTAGATGACGTTCTATCAACCGTAACTTCCGCTTATCTAAAGGATTAATTAACGAAATCGCTGTACCTTCACGACCTGCACGACCTGTACGACCAATACGGTGAACATAATTTTCCACACTATCAGGTAAATCGTAGTTAATCACATGAGTTAAGTGGTCCACATCTAAACCACGAGCTGCAATATCAGTTGCCACTACCCAACGTACTTGTTGATTACGAAAGCGACTTAGCAACCGTTCTCGTTGGGATTGATTCAAGTTACCATGATATTCATCAACACTATGACCTGCTGACTGTAATTGGTTTGTTAGTTCAGCCGCTGCTTGCCTTGTCCGCACAAATATCAAAGCTGCTTCTGGGTCTTCGAGTTCTAGAACTGGCTGTAAGGCTTTAGCTTTCGGCCAACCACGAGGCACCATGTAAGCAATCTGAGAAATTCGCTTCGGAGTTGTCTTTTGTTGAGCAACTTTGACTGTTACTGGCGATCGCAAATATTTATTCACCAGTTTCTTGATTGAGTAGTCCATGGTAGCAGAGAAGAAAGCTGTTTGATGTTCAGTGGGTGCTGCATCCAAAATTCTTTCTACATCCTGAATAAAACCCATACTCAACATTTCGTCAGCTTCGTCTAAAACCATCATTTTCAAACTATCTAGTTTTAAACTATTGCGACTCAGCATATCCAGAATCCGTCCTGGCGTTCCAACTACGATATGAACACCTCTTTGAAGGCGCTGAATCTGACGTTCAATAGATTGACCGCCATAAACAGTTAAGACCTGTAATCGATGTTTCGTTGGACTCTTGTTATCCAAACCAGCAATTTGACGAATCGCTTCTGTAACTTGCAGCGCTAACTCACGAGTGGGAGTCAAAATCAAAGCTTGAACTGCCTTTGTCTCCAGGTCAATTCTCTCCAATATGGGTAACGAAAACGCTGCGGTTTTACCTGTTCCTGTTTGGGCTTGACCTACAATATCGGTTCCTGCCAGCAAATGAGGTATTGCTTGGACTTGAATCGGAGTAGGTTCAGTAAAACCAATTGTTTCCAGATGATTTACACGCTCTTGTGAAATTCCTAAATTTGCAAACGATAAATCCATTAATTCTCCTAAGTAAATTATTTGACATCTGGTTTTGTTACCCAACTTGGAGGCAGATTTATGCTCAACTATAGCTGCTTATCAGCCCTTGCTCACGATAAACCTGTAGTTATTTGGTAGGGCAATGCCTTTGCCAATCACAGTCTCTACTAAACTGATAGCATTAGAGTTAGTAGCTAAAATTTTAGTAGTGTCTGTGTGTTCTTAACGGCTAGGTTTTAACCTGAAGATCGACGACAGAATTAAAGGCAAAATGCCTGTTCCTTTTCTCCCTAGTTGGGTATAGTGAAGTACCTGCTGCTCTATAAAACTGGTACAAAGCGTCACATAAAGTGACAAATTGACGTTTACTTCTTGCTTCAACTGAGGCCGTCGGCGGTTACTCATCCACAAGTATTTACGGTCGAGCCGACCGCATCTCTCAAATTTATACTGGCGTTTAAATCTCCTCAAAAGGAGAATCCACGCAGCCACCCTGCTTCTCAAGGCGGATAAATTCTGATTTTTTTTGTAGAGGCTTTCCGATTTTACAGGCAGACAAACATGAACATTATTAAGTTATGTAGTTTGTCTGATTACCTGAACTACCGCTAGTACATATACTAGAAAATTTACATTGTTTCTAAGACCTTTTAAGTAGGTCAGGCAGGTTATCAACCACTACAATATCAACAATATAAGGATAAAGATATAGAGATTACTACCATCTCACAGATGTCAATCTCAGGAATTTTAAACCCCTGTGATTGAGCCTTCTTTCGTCTCACTCTTAAACCTATGGCTATAGACAGGAATTTCCTAGAGGGACTTTTTCCCAAAGATTAGAGCCTATATTTGGCGATCATTAAGCTGTTGTATATATCAAGTTATCGTTGGACAAAGGAAGAAAAAATGACCTTAATTTTGAGGTTTTCCATGTCCCCGCATATCTACCTAAGTTCCCGTAGGTATTTTATGATACTTAACAGCTTGCTTTGGGTACCTTGTCTTTATCTTCATAATCATTAACATAATAACAAATGACTTAACATTTGCCACATTTATTACATATTTTCCTGGAATTAACTTAATTTTTTAGATTTTGTACATTGATGTAGAGGTTTTGGGACATTATACACTTTTTACAGAAGTTACTTAAAAGTGATACAGGCGTTACATATAAAGTCTGTAAAGCAATCAAAGTTAAGAATAATTTCTGATGTATATATTGTAATGTGTTAAGATTTTAAGTTGGGCAAGAAGTCTAGTATAGTTTATATCTTCATAAGTATCATTTAGTTGCAAGACTTTATGTGTCTAATGATGCTTTGGCAATCCCTAAAAATTTACCCTACACTTCAACTGAATGACTAATTGCTTGATTTACTCAAATCTACATAACCATACAAATCGTAAACATCTGCATCTGTAATCATCACTGGCACAATTGAACCCAAACGAGCTTTACCTTGGAGATAAACAAGTCCATCCACTTCTGGAGAAAACCGTGGTGACCTACCAATCAACTCTCCTGTCTGAGGATTTTCCTGTTCAATCAGTACATCAACTACTTGTCCCACTGATTTTTGATTCTGTTTCCCAGATATGGGCTGCTGGACTTGCATAATTTCTTCTCTGCGGGCCTCCATCACCGCTTTGGGTAACTGATTAGGCAAAGTATAGGCGGGTGTTCCTTCTTCTGGAGAAAAAGTAAATACCCCAACATGATCAAACTCGTGGCGCTTGACAAATTCTACTAAATGTGCATGATGCTCTTCCGTTTCACCAGGGAAGCCCACTATAAAGGTTGTCCGCAACACGGCATTGGGCATAGCTGCTTTTATTTTTTCGATTATATCATCATTAACCCGACCTTGCCAAGGTCTATTCATGGCCTGCAATATTTGGGGATGAGAATGTTGTAAAGGCAAGTCTAGATAGGGTAAAATATTGGGAGTTTCTTGAATAGCAGCTATTACTTTGGGAGTCAAACCTGTAGGATAGGCATAGTGCATTCTAATCCAGGGTATATCAACTTTTCCTAGGGCGCGGAGAAGTTCGGCGAGTTTGGGTTCGCCATAAATATCGATTCCATAGTTAGTGGTTATTTGGGAGATGAGGATGATTTCTTTTACCCCTTGGTCTGCTAGTTGTTGAGCTTCAGTGACAATAGATTCTATGGTGCGCGATCGCTGATTTCCTCGTAGATGAGGAATAATACAAAAAGCACAACGATAATCACAACCTTCAGCTATTCGCACATAAGCAACTCCTTCGGATGTGGTGCGGTAACGTGGGGTTGTTTCATCGGCAATATAGGTGGGTTGAGGGGAGACTTCTGTGACGCGATCGCCTTTTTCTACCCGTTGCATCACATCAACTATTTTATGATAATCACCAGTCCCCACAACTGCTACTGCTTCTGGTAACTCTGCAAGTAATTCTTCTTGGAAGTGTTGCGCCATACAACCTGCGATGACTATTTTTTTGTTAGCTTCTGCTAATTCTACCAAAGTACGAACAGATTCTTCTCTGGCAGTTTGAATAAAACTACAGGTGTTAACGACTACATAATCTGCTAATTCTTCGTTAGCATCTACTTGATAACCCGCTTGTGCTAGTAAACCTATGATATGTTCGGTATCGATACGATTTTTTTCGCACCCTAAGTGAGAGAATGAAATGGTAGGTTTTGTAGACATTTAGAGTTCTGAGTTATTAATTTTGATCGGGAATAGTCTTTATAATATAGCATATTACCTATGGCCAAATAAGGTATGGCAGTCGAAGGAAAGGGTGCGAACAGATCGAGAGCTTAAAACTCAGACAACACAATATTTTTTCTTTTTCCTTCTTCCTTCTTTACTTCTTCCTTCTTCTTTCTGCTATAAAGCAAGTCAAAGGTCTTAAACAGACAAAAACTGGCATTAAATCCTAGAATTTGGCATCTGCCAGTCGAAAAATAAGAGTTAAAAATTAATATTGATTTTGTGAAGAAGTTCAAAGTTAATTAGCGGGTGTCAAAATAATTACTGTTCGCTGATTGACATCAGCAGCAGGATCGCTACCAGGGAGTGGTTGAGAAAATCCCATTCCTTTGCCAACAACCTGATATGGTAAATTCTGCTGTTTCAAATATTCGACTACTGCATTTGCTCGGTCTTGAGATATTTCTTGGTTTAACTGAGCACCACCGACCTGAGATGTATGACCTTCAACTCTAATCGTAACTTTATTAGGATCGTATTCTTTAATTTCTGAGATGAGACTATTTATAGTTTGCTCTGCTTGGGGAGATAATTCAAATTCATCAAATCCAAATTTTACTTGACCTAAAGTTTTGGCTTTACTCAAATTCTTGCCTTGTGGTTGAGATGTTGTAGATGTGTTAGTAGAGGTAGCAGCAGAAGTTTCGATTTCTGGCGATGATGTAGCAGTTGGTTGTGCAGTTCCAGATCCAGAGGTAGTAGTAATATTAGTAGTAGGTGATACGGTCGCAGATGGAGAAGTAGATACTGAGCTAGTAGTTGTTTCAGTGTCTGTGGTTTCTGTAGTTGTAGTTATAGACTCTGCTTCAGTGGTTGTTGTATCAGTTGTAATAGGAGTGGGAGACTCTGCTGTAGTAGTTGTTTCGGTTTCTGTGGTTTCTGTAGTTGTAGTTATAGACTCTGCTTCAGTGGTTGTTGTATCAGTTGTGATGGGAGTGGGAGACTCTGCTGTAGTAGTTGTTTCGGTTTCTGTAGTTTCTGTAGTTGTAGTTATAGACTCTGCTTCAGTGGTTGTTGTATCAGTTGTTTCAGTTTCTATTCTTTGTACTTGAGTAACTTCTGTTTTATCATCTACATCTTCAGTTTCAGTCAATTGAACATCAATAGTAGGTTTTTCAAAAGCTTTAGGACCTGCAAATGCCCAAGCACAAATCATCATAAAGCCCATACATCCTGCTAAGATACTAGGACTTAAAGTTTGTTGGTGATGTATTTTTTTTTCAGCAGTCATATCTAATAATATAGCTCCAAACTAGGTTGATCTGAAATAACTTCTATTAAACTAATATGATATTGATAGAATCAGCAACTGGCAAAAAATCCAAAATCATTGAGATTCTTGTTATTATTTATAGCAGCATTTTATGACAAATGGAATAAATCGTAAATTATTTTTTTTAAGTTCTTTATATCCTTTTAATATTACTATTTAATATTACTATATTCTAAATAAATTGGATTTTAATTGAAAATTAAATATCTTAAAGAGACGTTCCGCCAGAACGTCTCTAGAAAACTTGTATTGTTGTTAACTAGCCAACTGTATAAGCGGTACTAAGTCCCCACAAAAGAAGCAAGACTATTGCACCTAGAATCACAATCGCAGAAATGGCGATCGCGCTGGGAGTATCTGCTCCCTTAAATTTCATTATTCCACGGTCAAGGTCTGACATAATATTTATCTCCTAATTATGTTTTTGATTTTAGCTAAGATTTTCTGGAAATATGTCTATATTGCTACTATATTTTCTCCCATTTCTGTTTATGATTTGTCTCTAATATTAAAATAATAATAAAGATTGGCAATGGTCATATTTTAGGCCGTTTATAAATTAGATAATTCTATGATTTTGTCATCAGTGTTAATTAATTATTGACTGAGATCAGACTCAAATTGTTTCCTAATCTAATCAGGGGTGTTAAAAAAAGGGAAGATACTTCAGAATATGATAATTATTCTGGTAATTCTGAGCAGGTTAAAACTGAGGAGGAATCTGAGCAAATTAATGAAGTTTTGCATGTTTAAACAGCAGATTCTCAGGAGTTATCTCAAGATATTAGTTTGCTCAGGGATTTTTTATACTTATTTGTACGGTTCTCTTTACAATCCAAGGGCTTAATTTACTTTTTAAATGTTCGGGAAATTAAGAAGAATGGATTTTATGTTTTTTGAACGCAGCACATAAACAACCAGAATTAATGTTGATGATGATATTATTTATTCCAAGTATCACAGTTTCATTGTTTGTGATTTACTGGCTAATACTTCAGTTTATTAAAGCTCTGGCTTTGCTTAAGCAAAAGTTTCTTGAAATATACTTCTCCGACATTAACTTTAATCCCTTGTAATACCTGGGAAAAAACTTAGTTTCCGGAGATGAATAATCCAGAAATAGGAAGGTAAAAAACATCAAAAAATTCCCGAAAAAAAAATGATATAAATGTTAGGTAGATTGCCTTCTCTAAATATAGAAGCTAGAAATAAGAATTGTTTAGATAGATCGGTTCTGACAATATGTAGATAACGACTGTACAGATCTCTACATTTATAATGATAGCTTTTTGTCGAATATCTTTACTCACTAATAACTTTGATTCAGGTATAATAATAATATCTCAATAAAAGATTAAATATATATACCTATGGATACTGCAAAAATTAGCACCGAATCAGTAAAGTTACTATCTATTATTACTGGCAATAAACTAAGCAAAAGAGATATTAATCCACCAGTATTGTTTCTGGCAAATTTAGTCATCATATTGATAGGTGTTATTTATGCAGATGGGAAAGTAGCAGAGGAAGAAAGAGCAAGATTAAAAATTACCCTCCATAAATTTATCCCGCCGAAAGGAAATATCTTGGAATTAACTAAGTTAATGATTAAAGGAGTATCAAAGCAACATCTTTACAAAAAAATTGAGGCGATTTTGACATTAACTTATCCTCTGTCTCCTCCAGAAAAATTGTTATTAATTTGCTTTGGTTATGAGATGTCTGCTGCTGATGGAAATATTGATGTACGAGAAAAAAAATATTTGGAAATTATTAGTCGTAAGTTAGGCATTAAAACCAAACATTTGCAGGTATTAGAAGCAGGATTTACTCATCAAGAAAATTTCGCCCATAAGGCAATGGAGGAAGTGGCATATTTACTCAATCCAGCACGTTTCCATCAGTTAGATAATATTTTTGTCAAAGCTGCTAGTGAAATGCTAAATTCACTCTTACCCAACTACAATCAAAATCAAAACAAAAAAAATCAGCCTCAACAAACTGTTGTTTATCAAAGATTAAAAGAGTTTCAAAAATATAAACAACAATTGCATAATCTTTGCTCCGAAATTTATCAAATAGTTACAGTATCAACTGAGAGAGATTTACTGCCCAATACTTTAATATCTGAAGTAAATAAAATATTAAAAAAATTCCAATCCCAAAAATTCCGAGTTGCAGTGGTTGGAGAATTTAGTCAAGGTAAATCAACCTTATTAAATGCTTTGTTAGGAGAAGAAATTCAACCAGTCAGAGAAATTCCTTGCAGTGGCACAGTTACAGTTTTAAAATATGGCGAACAAAAGCGGGTAATTTGTCGTGATAAAAATGGTAATGAGATAGAAATTTCTTTAGCAGAATATCAGGAAAAATCTACTATTTCAGAATCAGCAGCTTTAGGAGATATGAGTCAAGAATTAGCACACTCAGAGATAGAATCAATATTTTTTGAACATCCAGATTTAGAGTTATGTAAAAGTGGGGTAGAAATTATTGATTCTCCTGGTTTAAATGAAAATCCTAACCGTACAGCTATTACTCAAAAACTATTAGAAGATACTGATGCAGTGATTTTCTTAACTAATGCTTCTCGACCATTAACTCAAGGGGAACAAGAGTTAATTCAAAGTATAAAGTTGCAGTTAAATGGGAATCAAATTAATTTACCTGCAGATAATTTATTTGTGTTGGTGAATTTTCTAGATTTGGTCAGGAGTGAAAAAAGCCGTCAGCAAATTAGGCAACGATTAGAAAATTTTGTATTTGGTGAAAAACCGATTATTTCTACTAATAGTCATTTACATTTTATTTCTGCTCAAGCTGCTTTAGATGCAATTTTAGAGAGTGAAGAAAATGAATATTTAACCTCTTTTAATAATTTTACAAAGTCCATAGAAAAGTTTCTGACTATTGAGCGAGGTGTTGTGGAATTTCAGCAGTTTGTAACTAAGATGAATAGTTTAATTTCTGAGTCAATAAAAGGATTAGAACAAGCAGAAAAAATTTTAGATGGTCAGGTGTATTTGCCGGAAGAGGCAAAACAGAAAATATTGGAAAAAATAGGGGAAGCTAGTGAAGGGGATGTGAAAATTTTATCAACTACTGAAAAACTGAAAGATAAGAGTATTAAAAAAGTGGCTGAAGCATGGGTTCAATGGACAGAAGGATTGAGCGATCACTTATCTGAAAAAATTAATGAATGGGATTCAGAACATTCACCTCTTTGGGATAAGGAAAAAGTTATCAAAGATTATGCTGAAGGATTTACAAGTTCTCTTTCTACAGAATTAGAAAATTGGGGTAATACAGAAGTCAAGAAAATTGTGGTGAATAATTTACAGATTTTAAGTAAAGAAGTTTGTCAAAACTTAGAGGTTGTTAGAATGAATTTACAAGAGGTTGATGAGCAAATAAATTCTAATTTGAATGAGCAATTTAATTTGGCAATTAAAAATATTAAAGTAGATGGATTAGATATAAATTCTGTAATTAAGTTAGAAGAGTATGATGATAATGGAGGTGCTTTATGGGAAGGATTACAATTAGGTAGTCTCACGGCAGGTGCATTATTTATGTTTACAGGATTGGGAATTTTGCCTATTATTATAGCTGGGGGAGCAGTGGCTTTGATTAGCTCATTTTTTGGTATTGGTGGTGATGAAGAAAAAGCAGATATGAAAATTAAACAACAAGTTTATAATGTGGGTTTTCAAAAGTTTCAGGAGTCTTCTGAAGAAATACTTGATAAGGTTTGTGACAATATTGCTGAAGTTTTCTATACTCAGTTTAAATCTGTAAGTACGGTAATTGAACAGGCAATCTTGCTTTACGAAAATATCCTGGAACAACAAGATAAAGCTCACAAAGAAACTCAGTCACAACTACAAGTTGAAAAAGTATTTATATCCACTAAACAACAGCAACTTAAACAAATACAAAGCCGACTTGAAATAATCTTAACTCAAATTAGTGGGAGTAAATAAACTGCTATTGACTGAAATGAAAAGTCCTCAATAATTTATTTACTAGAAAAGGCGATCGCTCAAATTATTCAGCGGGGGAGTAGAGGAGAATTCAACAATTAATAATTAATAATTACCTCTCCTTAAAAAGAAGAGGATTGACGCTGAAGGAATTTTTTTTCTTTTTTCTCCTTTAAAGGAGAGGCTTTTAATCTTAATTATTCGGTAAATACAAGAGTAATTAACAATAACTGGTTAATAATTACTAAAAGTTTATTCAGTATATAGCGTTTTTCAAATTAGTGAGATACAGTTGTTTTTCTTTTTTTCTATCCCCTGTTTCTCGAATTACTACTCCCTACTCCCTACTCCCTACTCCCTAAAACAAACGAATTTTGTACCTCACCAATATGAGAATTGCTATATGTTAATTAATTAATAATTGAAGTGTTACTTAAGTATAGTATTTTTTATTTCAAATTGGTATAAAAGTGGGTAGGGAATAGTAAGTAGAAGAATATCCACGCCCTATTTGCGTAGTGCTATATTTATTCAAATTGTATAATTCAGAGGAATAAAATCAAATGAGTCGCAAGAAACCTTTTTCTCCAGAAGAGTTTAAACTGCTATATTCTCAAGTTCCTAGATTAGTTGTAGAAGTAGTTGTGAAAACTGATTTAGGTGTGGCATTAACTCTTAGAAAAGATGCTGCATGGAATAATCTGTGGCATATTCCTGGAGGTACGGTTTTTTATCAAGAATATATTGAAGATGCTATTCAAAGAATTGCCGTAGAAGAGTTGAGTATTACAGTTACAAAACAACAGTTATTAGGATATTTAGAATATCCGAGTGAAGAAAAACAACGTGGTTTTGGTTGGTCTGTAGGATTAGTATTTTTATGTACTCCTAATTCTCCGCTCCCGACCGAAAATCAAGAAGGAGAAAAAATTCAAATTTTCGATTATGTTCCTGAAAATATTGTTGAAGAACACAAAAAAATTTTGACTCAAGTTTTATCGACTTAAGAGGAAACAGAAAACCAGAAATTTATATTCTTAAAAATTAGAAATTAACTACACTGTGTTACAGGTTGAGAGTATTAGATAGGGAAAAAGATTACCAAATAATGAATAATTAGGATTTGCTGAAAAAGTATTATGATTGAGGTTAGGAGTCAGGATAAATAGGAATTATAGAGTAGGTATGAGTAAGAATTGTCCCTATATTTTTCTGCCCAACTCTTGCACAAAATGCTAACTTTTTGAGCTTGAGCAACCGAAAAGCTGGCACTTTTTTTCAGCCTAAAACAGTTAAAAACTTTATCTATCAATCCTTTGATATTTAATCAGCAAGTCCTAATTATTCATTAAAGTTTAAATTCAGATTCCCCACGTCAATTTGTTACATAAAAAGTTTGCTGAAAAAGTCTTTTAGTAGGCGTAGGAGACAACCCACCCCTAACCCCTCCCAGGAGGGGAGAAATGGGAATGATCCAGGAGGTAGGATTCAACAATTAAGAATTAATAATTAATAATTACTTCTCTTTGAAAGCAGATAGGATTGACTCAAAGGAAAATTTTTTTCTCCTTTAAAGATAATAAAGCTGATACCTGATAGCTGACTGCTGTTTGCGCAGCATTCCGCAAGAAATGCTTACAACTGTATTGACTTATAAATAGGGAGTATCGGAAATATTTCTCGTTGAGAAGAGGCTTCAAACCCAAATTTTTCGGTGAATATGGGGGCAATTTTCTACCTTTTTCCCTATTGTATTTCTCGAACTCCTAACTCTTGACTCCTTTGCCAAAAACCCTTACCTTTGCAAAGATATCTAAGGGTTCTTTCATTAATGGATAATTGATAATTGATAATTACCTCTCCCTTTTAGGGAGAGGATTGACCAATAAGGAAAGAATTTATTTTTTCCCTTTGAAAGGGGAGACTTTCAACCTGAATTATTTAATTATTTAATTATTTAATTATTAATTATTCGGTCATACCAGAATACGCGATAAATTTTGGCTACAAATAATAGAAAATTGTGATGATAATTTCTCTATATTATTGCTCTTTTCTTACTTCATTCTACTTCTTCCTTACTCCTTATCAAAAAACTAAATATTACAAAAATTTCAACTTAGATAATTAACCTTTTCTTGACTACCTTCTACTATAGCAATCAGGAATCAGTTGTGAGAATTGAGTTATTCCTTAAAAATATAGAATATAGCAATTATGATATTCATATGATACGTTTTTTTCTTCTTATCTGTTGCCTGTTCCCTGTTGCCTGTTCCCTAAAAGTTTCCAATATCTCACAACTCAAATCATATTGCTATATAAACTTACTGTCGCGATCGCAATTGCTTTACTATTACGATCTACTTTTATTATCCAAAATCTAAAAATAGTAAATTCTTGATTATATATTACTCAGTGTAATATGTATGTAATATAATTGATATAGCACTACGCAAATAGGTTAGGAAATTTATAAATACTCAAAGTTAGTCAGGGATTACTTCTAACTTTTGTAGGGGCAAATGGCCATTCGCCCCTGCTGACTTCTGACTTGCGTAGCGCCATAGCTGTGCCTCTAAAATATTTGATAGTAGAATTATGGCAACTTTTCGGGACATCATTAAATACTACCAGGCATATCTACCACTTTCCATCTTAGGTATCGGAGCATCTAGCACTCTCGAACTAATTGATTTAATAGTTCCTTATGCCATCGGTCAGACTTTGAACATACTTTCAGACCGCTCTACAGACTGGCCAATGGAAAACTTGATTGGAGCAGTCTCCAATGTAACTGGACTACCAACTAATCAACTATTATCCCTATCAGTGACATTAGGACTAATATTTTTAGTCAGCATCACCAAAGGTCCAACTATGGCTTGGTTAGGACACTGGTATCACTGGGTAGTTCCTCTAAAAGCACGTCGAGACCATTTCCAAAACGCCGTCAAAAAAATCCTCACCCTACCTATAGAATTTTATGATGAAAATAACCCAGGACGGATAGCTAACCGTATTTCTAAAGGAGTCTTAAACCACACTTGGACTTATCCTGAAATTGCTGGTGTATTAATACCCAAATTAGTGCGTGTAGTTGGAATTTTTATCGTCATCTGTTTAATAGAATGGCAGATTGCTATTCTATTCTTAATTTCTTTTATCTTTATCCTCAGCTTTACTATCAAAACTCTTCAAAATCTTGCCAAAACAGAAGTAACTTTTGATAAGTATGAAGAAAACACAGAAAGTCGCAACTCAGAAATTATTACCAATATTAAAACAGTCAAAGCATTTGCCACAGAAACTCAAGAACTGCGCAAACAAACTACCCGAATTAACCGCGCTCTCAAATTTATTATCTATCGAATTCATCGAGGCTATGTTTGGCTATCTATGTATCAGACAACAGTTGTTCAATTTTGCCTTTTCTTCATTCTAGGTTTAACATTATCAGCAACATTGTCTGGCGAAATTTCTCTAGGATATTTCGTGACTGTATATACACTAGCAAGTATGGCTTATGCAGAGATAACTCCTATTAGTCAGCTAACTGAAGAATTTGTCCGTCGCTATGCTTCAATGATTCGTTTCCATGAATTTATGAAGTTACCTATAGGTTCTGATGCTGCTAATTTATCAGGAAAAATAACCAGCTACTCACAGATTAATGCCTATAAATTTACAGGAAAAGTTGAGTTATCTAATTTAAGTTTTGGTTACAACCCAAACCAACTTGTTTTACAGGATATAAATCTCTTAATTACACCTTGCCAAACAGTCGCTTTAGTCGGAAAATCTGGCTCAGGAAAATCTACTTTAGTCAAATTAATATTTAGATATTTTCAACCAAATCAAGGGAAAATTTTAATTGATGGAGAAGATATTAATACTCTGGATATTACAGGTTATCGACGTAGATTAGCAATTGTTCATCAAGAAGTAGATATATTCAATGGCACTCTATTAAGTAACTTGACTTACGGTAATCCTCAAGCAACTTTTGCCCAAGTTAAAGATGCTTGTAAAATTGCTAAAGCTGATGAATTTATTGAACAAATGCCTCAAGGTTACTATACAGTTGTTGGTGAAAGAGGAATGCGATTATCCGGTGGTCAACGACAACGTATAGGAATTGCTAGGGCATTATTAGTAGACCCAGATGTGCTAATTTTTGATGAGGCAACTTCAAGTTTGGACTATGAAAGTGAGCGATCGATTCAGTTAGCAATGCGTAATATTTTTGGTACTCGCACTACAATTATTATTGCCCATAGATTAAGTACAGTTAGGGAGGCGGATAAAATCGTAGTTCTTGACCAAGGTAAAATTGTCGAAGTTGGTAGTCACGAAGAATTATTAGCTCAAAAAGGTATTTATAGACGACTACATTCATTGCAAGAGACTGGAGAATTAATAGCTTAAGTTTGGCAGGAGGAAACAAGAAAAAAAGTGTCTACTTTCGTAGCATGATCTAGTACACTGACACATCTAAAATGGTGCAATAAATATAGGTTGGGTTGCGGGACGTTAGCGGAAGCAAGCTACAACCCAACCTACATTTTTAGGCATGTCGGTCCACTAGGAAAAGTTAGTCCAAAAAAGAGAATAACTTCAATCTCCTAAAAATGACTAATACCCTTGATATTTAAGTATTTATGCCTTTTTTAGATCAAACCGTCTGCCTGTATATATTTGAGTCTATTCCATCGCTCTGTTTTGTCTAAGTCCCACTAATATCAATTTTATAAATATTTGCTACAAATGACTGAGCTTTTTACCCGGAGTTAGGACTCAGAATCGGGAGTCATAATAATGGCTTTAATACCATTTTTAAGTCGAAAATTCTCTTTTTTGTCAAAGGCATATCTGCTACAAAGTATGCACTATCACACTTATTATTTGTAACATTATTTTTTTAATTGGTACAACTACTATTTCTCCCTGTTGCCTGTTGCCTGTTCCCTCTTTTCTAGAGATGTCTAATAAATTTTTTCCCAAAAACTATTGCAATTAATTTTTTTTGTGTTATTATATATAGATGTGAGTAGTAAGGGTCGATGCCCGAGTGGTTAATGGGGGCGGACTGTAAATCCGCTGGCTATGCCTACGCTGGTTCAAATCCAGCTCGGCCCACTCACAAATAAAAAGGATTGAAAGAAAAACGCCCGTGTGGCTCAGTGGTAGAGCACACCCTTGGTAAGGGTGAGGTCACGAGTTCAATCCTCGTCACGGGCTTTTAAAATAATTAACATTATTCCTAAACGTATAATATAATATAATAATAAACAAGTTTTGCTTTTTTCAATTATATATAGTCATGGTTAGAGCCAGATGAAAAAAGCCTAAAGCATCAGATGATGATGTAATTAAAGCTTTAGTATTTTAAGTAGAGTTATACATATTTAGCTATCATTTTCAAATAGCTTCAATGGTATGGCACAATCAATAAACTAAGTATTTTTTGGGGAAGGTGGTATGACACCTACAAAACTTTCAGATTCAGAAAAATTAGAAATTGTTGAGCTGTATCAAACTACAGAAAATAATACTATTACTCTAGCAGACCTCTATGGAGTAAGTAGTTCTACGATTAGACGTATATTGCAAAGTAGCATACCAGAAGATGAATATAAAGACCTAGTTCAACACAAACAAAAACGTCCATCTCGTTCCCAAAAAAATATCGACCAGGATACAGCAGACGACTTGGATGAGTTCAAATTAAAGGAAGATCAAGCTCGAGAAGTATTAGATGATGGGGAAGATGAATCAGGTGAAGTAGTCAAAAAAAGACGACGACGGTCTTCTTCATCTAATAATTCTGAGATTAATCAGCAAACAGAAGTTTCTAAATTATCTTTAACTTCTCAAGACAAGCAAAGATCAAGCGATCGCCTTGAGAATAATTACGATCTGCCAAAAGAAGAAATAGAAGAGATTTTAGCAGCAGATTTACTAGAGCAAACCCAAAACTTAGATGATTTTGAGGATGATGATTTAGAAGATTTTGCTCAAGAATTTGACGATGAAGATAAGCTTGACGAAGAAGAGGATGTAGAAACCCCTTATAACTTATCTATTCAGAATTCTAGTTATTCTGAAATTAGAGTATATCCTCTCACAGAATCTGTTCTGCCAAAAATTTGTTATCTAGTAGTAGATAAATTTACAGAGTTAGTTACTAAACCTTTGATGGCCTTTGGCGAGCTAGGACAAATACCTATAGAAGATTCTCAAGAGAGGACTTTACCAGTTTTTGACAATCACCGAGTAGCTCATAGATTTTCTACCCGCAACCAAAGAGTGCTAAAAGTGCCTGATGGTAGAATGTTGCAAAAAACTTCAGTATATTTACAAGCAAAAGGAATTACTCGACTACTGATTGATGGTCAAGTATACAAGTTATAGTAACTACTGAGGTCAGGAAATTCTTGACTAAATTCTTTAAATTAAAATCTAAGAATAAGAATAGGCACAATTTATTTTCCAGAATCAAATCAAAAATCTTCTTGATGATCTTTCATCTGTCCAATACCAAGCAGAGGTGGTAGGAGAATAGAACTAACGATAACTCCTATACTCACGCTAAATGCCAAAATTACTCCGATAGGTATCTCGATAGACCGGAAAACAATAAATTTCAAAGATATTGGGGCAGAATTCTGGACTGAGAAGATTGCAATACCACTCACCCACAATGCCAGAATTATACTACTGAGAATTGGCGAAATGAATTTTTGCATTAAAAAATCAGCTTAGGAAACGGAATATAACTAATTATCACCTTACCATGAATTACAACATTGAAGAAGGAAGAATGAAGAAGGAAGAAGGAAAGACTGTAGTCCTGCTCGCGTAATGTTAGATGGGGATTAACAACGGTCCTTTATGGGAGTATCTTGCTCCCACTACTGTTGTCCTTAACCAAAAAAATTACAATAGACCACTATTACAATGCACTACCACCGAAAAAACTAAAGGACTGGAAAGGTGGATGGAGATACTAATACAATTTCTGAATAGTAATGCTATGTTTAATTACCATCTCCCCATTAAAAAGATACATAGCAAACTGTTTGAGATTTGGTCTAAAATGTCGCTGCTTGATCGAACCCCAAAAAACTTGTAGATACCGCAGTTGACTTACGTGGGTATTAAATCCATAAGAGAAAAGATAAAGGAAACTAATGGTAACTAAATAGTATAAAAAATTTGCCAGATTAAGTGTAATAATATTACTCATCTAAATTATATTTAATTCATTGATGTACCGTAGTCTAAAATTAAATCAATTCATCTAAACTTTAAAATCTATAAATGCTAGTTCCTCTAACTCGTAAAACATTTGAGCAACTAATTCCAACTGTAGCTACGAGCGACCAATATAAATATTATTGGGGAAAATTCTCTGATGTGTTGAAACGAGCTTTAATTTCTGCTGTTGCAGTTTTGACCATTGTTTTAATTAACGTATTTGCTCATAACGATGGAGACCCTTTATTTTTACTAATTGGTATTACAGCAGGTCTTTATTGGTTTTGGGGACCTGTTTTATTAGCTAGTCTTCGCAATATGGAATGTAGGCGATATCCATATAGTGGTCTATGGCAAGGACGAGTTTTAGATGTATATATGACAGAAGAAGTTGTTGGTGAAGAAGAAACAGTTAATAAGAAAGGGGAACTAATGATCGTAGAAAATTTAGAGCAACGAATTAATTTAGAAGTAGGCGATAAAACAGGATTTGTAACTGAAATTCAGGCTCCACTGCGCCGTCATCATCAAGGTGTTTCTAGAGGTCAGGTAGCTGTAATGTTGGTGATGTCTTATCAAGAAGATTTAGGAAAAATTGTGAAAAGTTCAGATGTTTATCTTCCTACTGTAAATCTCTGGGTTAGTGATTATCCATATCTGAGAAGAGATGCTTTTATTGAAGTAATTAATCAGGTACGCTCATCTCGTAAAAAAAGTAAGCAAGGTCAATCAAGTGATATGAGATTTAGTTAAAATTCTACAAGTTAGACTATAAACATATTTAACTCTATCTTCTTATAGATGATTAAAATTAGGTTATTTTCCTAACAAAACTTCGATATGGCTTATTTCTAAATAGTACAATTTCACGAAATATTCAATAAATAAATATTACTTAGTTTATACAGTAAAAATTTATAATTCGGCATTAATGTTTTTGTCAATACATATTTCTAGAATCATAAAATTTATCTGATAGTCGGTATTATAAAGGTTATTCAACCATTAATAATTAACAATTACCTCTTCTTTTCAAGGAGAAGATTGACGTGGTAGGAAAAATTTTTTCTTGTTTCTCCTTTAAAGATGAGGCTTTAAACCTTAATTATTCGGTAATTTATGATCTATATTTTTATTTTTAATCCCACATTCCGCACTTCAATTTGTAACATGAAAGTTAGTATAAAATCCGTAGCTTGCTTAGGTATTTATACTATATAAATTATCTTCATTTACCTTAATCGGAAGTCAAATTCTCAGTTAAATATTAAGCGCATAAATACTTACTGAATCCTTAACTCCTATTGACCACTATAATTTTCTTCTTACTTGTTATTTCTGACTTTTGACTTTTTACTTTTGAATTTTGGCTTTTGACTTGTTATAATAATTTATAATCAAATTCAGTAGTTCACTTACCTTGACCTTGTTGACCATAAGCTTGCCAAGCTAAGTCCACTAAACCATTAATAACAGCCACTGCTACCACAGCACTACCCTTACGACCATCAATTCTAATATGAGGAATCATCGAATCGTATAAACGTGACTTAGCTACATCCACCCCCACAAAACCAGAAGGAGTACCAATAACCAAAGCAGGTCTAATTTCCTCCGCTTCAATTAAGTCAACAATTGCACAGAGGGCAGTTTGAGCTTCACCTATAACAAAAATTCCCTCTGGATAACGTCTAGCTAAAGTTTCAATTCCCCAAGCTGCCGTAGTTTTTTCCTTCTGGGGTCTAGTTATAGCATCAATTGAACAATAAACAGGATTAACAAAGGTACTTTGAATTACTGGTGTAATACCCACCTGAACCATTGGCACATCTACGACAATAGTTGTACGAGCGGCTAAAGCAGCAGCTCCAGACTGTAAAGCATGGTCAGAGAAACTAATTAGAGACTTATATTCAAAATCTGCCGTAGCATATATTACCCGTCTCACAATTTCGTACTCCGCAGGAGAGAAGGCGTGAGGGCCAATTTCTCTGTCAATAATTCCTAAGCTTTGGGCATCTGTGATGTGCCATTCCATATCAAATTATCCCCTGCCTGCAATAGTTAATTAATATAAAGATTCAAATAAATGAAAATATTAGCACTTAATAATACCCTGGAAGGGCAAAATTTTCCAGAAATCTCCACGGAAGTAAATCTATACTTTATAGATATTAAATCAGCTATAGCGTTTTTATAGATATGTTTAACCATCGTCAATTTATACTTTCTTCTGCTTTAATCGGTGGTGATCTAATTAGGGTTTGCTGAAAAAGTCTTTTTGCTCTTCGTAGTAGTCAGTTTTGGGTCTTAAACACTATGTATCTATAACGTTATAGTTTTTCAACGCTATATATTATATTCAGGAGTTTGGCATTTTTGGGTCTTAAACACTATGTATCTATAACGTTATAGTTTTTCAACGCTATATATTATATTCAGGAGTTTGGCATTTTTGGGTCTTAAACACTATGTATCTATAACGTTATAGTTTTTCAACGCTATATATTATATTCAGGAGTTTGGCATTTTTGAGTCTCAAACACTATGTATCTATAACGTTATAGTTTTTCAACGCTATATATTATATTCAGGAGTTTGGCATTTTTGAGTCTCAAACACGATTTATCTATAACGTTATAGTTTTTCAACGCTATATATTATATTCAGGAGTTTGGCATTTTTGAGTCTCAAACACTATGTATCTATAACGTTATAGTTTTTCAACGCTATATATAGTGTCTCTGCGTAAATCCTGATTCTGTTTCCCCCATTTTTTAACAAGTTGAGGGATACTCGACACACCATTAATAAGCAATATTATTTCCTACTCCGCATTATTCCAGCCATCAATCGAAGCCATTAAAATATTAACTGCTGGATGGTCAATCAACTCCTTAAAAGCTTCCTTTCCTCCCTGTTTTAAAGCTTCAATTATTCGAGATTTCAGAGAGGGATTTTTCTCAATTTCTTGCATTACTTCACCTACAATTATTGCATTTTCCGTAGGAGTTGCAGAATAGTCCGGTTTAGACAATTGTTGTAATAATTGTTGAATTTCTTTTGCTGCCTCTGCTAAATTTTGCTTTTGCTCTGGGGAATAATTATATTGAATTACTTTATCTATCTTTGGTTTACCCGCAGCAATAATAGAACGATCACCCTTAATATCATATTTATTTTCCTCAGTCATTTTTAATCTCCTTATTTCACTATTTACAAAAATATTAGTACCATTAATTTTATACTCAGTAGTTGTCTGTTGAACAACCTTTTCTGAATTGTTCTCCAGATATTGGATAATATCGTCAAACTTAAACTTAGCTTTTATTGCTTCATATTTATTCTGCTCCTTAGCTTGATTAACTATACCTTCCAGAGTTGAAAAGACTTTCCTAAAATATTTTGTAGACGCTTCTTTAACGGGAATAATAAGCTTTTATTGACCGGATATTTCTGTTAAAGGCGGCAAGAACACTAAGCAAGGCAGTTGTGCAATAGGAACGCCTAAGTCTCGTGCTATTTTGTAAGATTCATTTCGATTAAATGGCTTTTTAGTAAACAGTCTAATTGGTTTAAATATTTCATGCAGCTCTGATAAAAGTAGATACTTCCAATACTTGATGAAAAGCTTCCAGTTAATTCCTTTTTTTTCTAAGACATATATATAGCACCACTTACCAGTTAGCTCGTCAAAGTCTTCAAAGTTATTCATCATATAGTCTACTATTTCCGCATCTCCATCTGTACACAGGAAAATTCCTTTGACTAAACTATGTGAGTATTTCTTGATATTTTTGTCAGTGATTATAGTGTCTTCATATAGAGTTTTGCTTGCAGGGATAAAAGGGACAAAACCAAAAATCTCTTTGTATAAAGCTTCGATTGTAGGGACAGGAGGCACAGAACTTTGAAAATAGGGACGATAGTCCTCTAAAAACTTGTAATACTTTTCCTCAATTACAGGGGCAAAAACTTTACTAATTACAGGGACAAAAACTTTACTGTTCTTTTCAATTAAATTTACCTCCATTAGGTCAATTAATCTTTGATATTTAGCCTTGATTGCAGAAGCAAAATTAGGATTATGATTACCTCGTAGAGGGTAGTAAATATCTTCAATTATTGTTCCATACATTACCTTGATTGCAAAGATAACATTTGTCCTATTACTCTCAGCTAAATTTGATTTTGCCAACTCCACTAATTCTAGGTACTGTTTCTCAATTCTCAGGACAATACTTACCTCGTTATGTGCATCTATACCTCGCTCAATTAACAATTCAGCTAATTCAATTAACTTTTTATGTACTAGCTCAATTCTAAATAAAATAGATGTATTATCTTCAGTTGAACTTAACTCAATTAACCCAATTACTTGTTGATTGACTTCCTCAAGGACAGAAACAATGTTAGTTGTTTTATTATTAATTGAATTTAACTCTATATTTGATGCACTTAATGTTCTGAGCTTTCTTATAACAAACTTTCCCAATTGCTCTAATAGTTCGTCCCGACTCTTATTACCCATAATAATCTCCCCCAATTAACCCAACTTCTTAACAACCAACAACTCATTCCCTTGATCGTCGCGCCTTAACTGCTATCTCCCGATATTCCCCTGATTCAAACGGTGCGTTGGTAGTACCTGCCAAATGTTCTTACACAGAATCTTCATAACTACCTTTCAATTCTTTCTTGATACTATCCCAAACATTTGTCCGCTGAATTCTAAATTCTGAATTCTACATTCTAAATTCTTGTAGCGATCGCCTCCTTATAGCTTTTATATAAATTTCAGGAGACATCTGTACAATAAAAAACCAGCTCAATTAACTTATAAATTCTCAATTCCCAATTCTAAATTCTGAATTCTAAATTCTACATTCCAAATTTCCAATTCTAAATTCTGAATTCTAAATTCTACATTCCAAGTTTCCTTTATTTAAAGTCCAACATTTATCAGCTATGGGTAAAAGGTCACTAGCATCATGGGTGACAACCAATAAACTCCAATGATTTTTCAATTTAGCCAGTAAATTGACAAGTTGTTTTCGCATTGACCAATCTAATCCTGCTGTTGGTTCGTCTAACATTAAAAGATGAGGTTGTCTAATTAGTTGTACTGCTAAAGCAAGGCGACGTTGCTGACCTCCACTTAAAGCATGAGGTGATGTACTTAATAATAAATCCTGAAGTCCTACTTCTTCCAGAGCAGAAGATATTTGTTCTGACCGTATCTCTGGATGGCCTAATCGTAATTCTTCGAGAATAGTAGCGCCACAAAAATGTCTTTCTGGGAATTGAAATACTAAACCACCGAGTTGTTGTAGGTGTTCGGAGGTTAATTTTTGGTCTCGCCAGCAAATTTCTCCTTTAGAACATTCAGCTAAACCAGCTAATATTTCTAATAATGTAGTTTTGCCGGAACCGCTACGACCGATAATTAGTCCCATTTGTTGAGGTGCTAGTTCCAGATTTATATTTTTGAGTATAGGGGTGATA
This sequence comes from Okeania sp. SIO2F5, assembly GCF_010692685.1. Taxonomy (NCBI): domain Bacteria; kingdom Bacillati; phylum Cyanobacteriota; class Cyanophyceae; order Oscillatoriales; family Microcoleaceae; genus Okeania; species Okeania sp. SIO2F5. The sequence continues at coordinate 229,309 of NZ_JAAHGU010000008.1, forward strand.
CTAGCGGCTGGATGATAGTGTAGGTTTTTGAGATATAGCATTGATGAAGAAAGAAGAAGGAAGAAGGAAGAAGGGAGAATTTAATTTTCTGTAATACCCTTGTTCTTTTAAATATATTTTTTATTGTTTCTACTCATAAATTTTTCTGAGTTTGGGTTAAAACGTTTTCTGGATTTAGATGAAAATTGTCTAAAAAATTATATATAATCTAGCTTAGATAATAACATAGAACATCACAAAATCCACTCTAGTAGTAAATTTCTCTATTAACAACCCAAGCACCGTCACAATCTAATTAGTCTCAAAATAAATTATGCGAAAAATATTATTTAATTGGTGTCAAAAAAAATCAGTCTTGAAACAAATATCAGTTCTTTATAGCGCTACTTTCATCAGTTTAAATCTATTAGTAAATCCAGCAATAGGAGACCCATTTCGCAAAAAAAATCCTATTGAAATAGGAGAAAAAACTGAAGCAGCTTTTAAAGCGATGTTTGAGGAAGGAGATTATAAACAAGCAAAAGATTATCTTAAAATAGCTGAATCTGAAGAGATAAGTGAGCCACTTGTTTATGCAATGATATCTTCCTTACATTACTTAGATGAAAATTGGGAATCGTTAAAATTGTATGCCCAGAAAACTACTGAAGTAGCAGAAAATTTAATTACAATTAATCCAGTTCGCGGTAATATTTATGCTGCCACTGGTAAATTTTTAGAAGGTGCTTATATTATATCTACTGAAGGTACATTAAAAGGCGCTCCAAAAGCTCTGGAGAAACTTCGGAAAGCTTTAAGTCATTTTGAAACAGCAGAGAGAATAAATTCATCAGATCCAGAGTTAAATTTGCTCAAAGGATATATGGATTTAATGTTGGCTGTTAATTTACCATTTTCTGACCCGGAAAAGGCAATAAAAACATTGCAAGATAAAGCTTATCCTCATCATTTAGCTTATCGAGGAGTGGCAGTAGCTTATCGAGATTTAGACAAGCTTGAAAAAGCTTTGGAATATGTGGATAAAGTTTTGTTAGAAGTTCCAGATAATCCTGAAGTACATTATCTAAAAGCACAAATTCTAGTTGCTCAAGCTAGAGATAAAGATAATGATTTATCAATGAGAAAAAAAGCTAGGGAAAACTTTGATATGGCTTTGGAAAATTCAGATAAAATGCCAAGACGTTTGGTAGCACAAGTATTTTTTGAACAGTGTAAAAATATTAATAACATAGATGATGGTAAACGACCTTGTGACCCAATGCGAGATGCTATTAGGGATGGTTTAGGTACATGGGGACCAACAGAATTACCACTGCTTTAAAGTAGCATTTAGCAATTAGTAATCAGCACTCAGCAGTAGTGGAGCATTCCGGTACGGAAACGCTAAAAGCTAGTTAAATTGTTAATTCAAAAGTATAAATTTTCAACTAAATTATATTTTTTTCTATAACAATTCTTGGGGTAGTGGTGGATAAAATATCTGGGAATGAGAGAACAGATGTAAGGATTCATAGTTTTTTTATCCTGGTAATTTTTGATGATTTATACCCAGATTACTATATTGATAAATCGTTATAATTACTCTAAATAAAATCAGGTATGACAAACATTTATGGAAATACAATTTCGCGAATTTAATCCTTTTGATGTGTGGATTTGGTTAGAGTTTAGCACTGTTCCTTCAACGGCAGAAAAGCATTACATAGAGGAACTATTTGATTCCTGGTTTTTATTAGGAAAACTGGGTGGCTTTAATGCAGAAAATCTACAGGTTCAAGATGCAGGAATAGAGGTTAGTTATATGGAATATAGCCAGGAAGTTGCAGGTCAAAGTATGATGGCTGTTATGCACAATATGGGAGAAGTAGAATATCAAGGATTTTGGGGTCGTTGTTGGTTCGATTTGGGAACTAGCGATGCTTTAGCAATAGATATTTTGACTAATAGTTTTCAACGATTAGATGAGGAATTTGTCAAGATAGAAAAACTTATTATTGGGGGGCAAAATGAGGACTGGCCTGTACCAGAAAATAACTATGAAATGGGTTTTTCTGATGATAATTGATTGTCAGTAGGTAGGCGTTAAAATTTATCGCTAGAGGAAGCCAGCAGGCAGAAGGGAAAAGGCTTATAAACTACTTTACTTTTTGTTACATACTAAATTTTTTTGTGCCTACCTACTTAATTTCTTTTTTTTCTATATTGTAAAAATTAAACCTGATTAAGCTTTTTTTACTGACAAAAAAATTAGGTTTCAACCTTCCCCTTTTAAGGGGATAAAAAGCGGTCGATATTCGGAGCTGGATGGCGTTACGGAGCGGCTCTGTCAAGAGCGGGTTTCCTCGCCATATCCAATCGACCAAGAGAAAGAAAATTCAGTATTTCAAGCCCCCTAATGAAGTAGGAGGTACTGTTAAATGTTAACGGCTAACTGATAACTGAATTGACTTGTATTTCCCAATTAACTTTGATATTTATGTGAGAAAATTATGAGTAAGAAGAATAAAATAAGGGTCTTAGCTTTGGGTTTAATTAGAGATGACGATCACTTGTTTATTTCTCAAGGTTATGACTCTATAAAACAGGAAAGTTTCTATCGAGTTATGGGTGGGGGCGTTGATTTTGGAGAGTATAGTCGTGATGCTTTACAGAGAGAGTTTCAAGAGGAGATTGAAGCTGAGTTGACTAATATTAAATATTTGGGATGTATGGAAAATATTTTTATGTTTAATGGAGAGGAAAGACATGAGTTAATTCAATTATATAAATGTGATTTTGCTGACCCAAAGTTTTATCAAATAGAGGAGTTAACTTTTTGGGAGAAGGAACGAAAAAAAACGGCACTTTGGGTTTCGATAGATAGATTTAAGTCTGGAGAATTGAAAATAGTTCCAGAAAATTTTTTAGAATACTGTGATTAGGAGAATAATTAAAATGGAGATTAATATTCCAGATGTCGTGGCAGAGGTAACAGGAGGATTTGAGCAATATGAAGTTGCTTTGATTAGTAATAATGTGAATGTTTTAGCCCACATTCCGTACTTCAATATGTAGTATAAAAATCAGGAAGACCGAGTCAGGAAGACCGAGTCAGGAGAAAAAAATAGTGGTTAATAGGAGTAAATAATTAAGTATTTATACTTAATATTTTCCTGAGAATTTGACTTTGAGAAAGGTCAATGAATAGGATCTATATAGTATAAATACTGATCGATCCTCCGATTTTTATACTACTTTTAATGTTACAATTTGACGTGCGGAATGCGAGTTTTAGATGAATTATTTTGGCATATTCCCCAGACTATCCGTTATGCAGTAAATGAAAATCTCTATGGATATGAGGCAATATCAGCTTTTAGAAAAGCGCGTGGAAAAGTTAATTTAGAGCGAGTATTAATGAATACTGTTATTACAACTTATGGTCAAGATTTTGCCACAGCAAATACTGAATTTCAGCGTCAAAAAACTGGAAAAATGGGTAGGCAAAGTCAAACTTGGATGTGTACTTCTGTTGGTTGGCGAGTTGTGAGTGCTCATGTTTCTTTCTTATAAGGAAGGGAGAAGGAAGAAGGAAGGAGGAAGGAGGAAGAAATAAAGGGAAAAAATTAGTTGAGATCAGTAGCTTTTAGAAGATGAATCAAAATTTACAAGATAAAAAAACTTTTCAACAAAATAATAAATCTCAAAATTATACTGAATTAAGTCAAGTAAAAAATGATTATTCAGAGTTATGGAAATATGAACAAGATGATGTTGATACTATTAATAAGTTAGCTGAGATTTATTATAATCAGGGAAATTTTACTGAAGCGATCGCTGTTTGTCAGAAAGTATTAAAAGAACAAGCAAATTTTGCTCCAGTCTACAAAACTTTGGGAAACATCCTACAAGCACAAAATAAAATAGATGCTGCTATTCGTGCTTATTCATTGGCAATAAAAATCAATCCAAATTTTATTGAAGCTATTGTCAATTTGGCGAGTATGTTTTATAAAAAAGGGCAAATTGATGCAGCAATGATTAATTATAGAAAAGCAATTAAAATGAAACCCGATCTAGCAGAAGCTTATTGGAATTTAGGCAAAGTTTTAGAACAAGAGGGCAGATTTTACGAAGCATTTTTTTTTCAAGAAAAAGCTTTAGAGCTTCAGCCTAGTTTAGTTGATAATACTGAAAATAATCATCAATATAGTCATTTTCAAAAGTGGAATAATATAGAGAGTTAAATCAGTTATCAGTTATCAGCAATTAATAATTAAAAATTACTGCTACGGTTAATATAGGGTAAGTAATTTTTTATCTATAGCAATATGAAATGATTCGTCAAAAAAAACTGATAAAATTTTACAACCTATTTAGAATTACTATATCTCAATTTCTCATTTGCTTCAACCTTTTTTCTTTCTTCCTTCTTCCTTCTTCCTTCCTTAGTCAGAAAAAAGTAGTTTTGCGAAATTACTTTAACTCTTAGTTCCTTATTTCCTTTTTCCTTCTTCCTTCTTCCTTATTTTTATGAAATCAGAAGAACAACAGCATCCCCAATATCATAAAGATAGACTAATAGTTAACACCCTATTAGCAGAAAAAGATACTGCCTATAACTTAGCAGAATTAGCAAGACTAAAAATTCGTTATCGAGGTTTTCCTGGGGCAAAAGATATTCAGGAAGACTTAGAGAAAGTATTAGTAAAGTGGGAACTAACTGAAGAAAAGCTCTATGAAAAAACTCGTGAAATTCATCGCAAAGGTCAGGTTTATAAAAAACACAATAACGACCAAGAAGATTGGTTTTAGAAATTTTTTATAATTATTTAATAGAGTGGTTAAATAAGGTAATAAGCAGTAGGTCTGGTTAGCAATGGAAGTAGAGGTTCGTGAGATTATTGCTGTTTATATGGACTCACGGGATTGAGAAGTCACTAGGCATTTGTAGCAGTCCTTACCTGCTGTAGGTCGTCAATTTGCCTTTCGCTCCGCGACATTAAACGTGTAAATAATGTGTAGTCCGTTACTGTGAATCGCTACATTTATATAGTTTTTGCAGATAATATCAAATCCGGTTAATTGCACATAAAAAAATTCTCCAATCGTCATAACTACGCTTATCTTTGTAATTCTCTTTCCTCCTGACTCCTGACTCCTGACTCCTGACTCCTCCTGAGTTAACCATTCTATAACTGTTTAACCGGACTTGATATAATTTGGCATTCCACTATACCTAAAGTATAATTAATATGAAATACGAAAAATTATGCTACAAATAAAGCATCAGATAAAGCTTCTAAAATCAAGTCCCATCCGGTCACAGATATAATAGTTTTTGGGGTTAATTCTAGTAAGATTTTAGATAATCGCTTTCTGAAAATATCGAGATTTTCAAACAGTTCCCACTTGAATTTTTTTTGAATTTCTTTCCACAATCTTTCAATGGGATTGACTTGTGGAGTGTAAGGAGGTTGAAATAAGGAGTGTAAGGAGGTTGAAATAAAAGGATGACATTATTGGGAATTAGGCGATCCATCTATAATGCCGTAATCTGCAAGTCTTACCTGTGAATAGTCTTGGATAGATTCGATTGCTTTTGTTACTAAATCACCAGTAGGTTCGAGAGAAGGTTTTGCTCCAATTGTGTTGAATGAAGTAGTTAGATGTCATATAAATTTCCATGTCATATCCTCTCTAATGATGATTATTTGCAACCTGATTTTTAGCTAATTCATCCTCAATAAACTCAGAAGTTTTACTTCCAACTTTTGGTTGTTTATCTACGTTCTGAAATTATAGTAGTTTAACTTAAAAATGAGACGTTTTTTCATCTGAAACTCCCTCATAGCAAGAAAGCTTTGTCTCAATCTAAAGTTAAATGACTATAGTGTTGATATGATTCAGGTATTTCATAATGCCAAAAATCACAATAGCATATTTTGGACATCCAAATTGAAAATTTAGACCGCTTAGGTATAAATCAATACAGTTCAGTTAAGGATTTTTTTTGGCAGTTCTGTAATCTCAAGAGCTACTCTAATAGTTCCATACCTTATGAGTTTTATCCCTATTCCCTACTCCCTATTTCCTACTGCCTAAAATTTAATGATTATCTGTTTCACTTTTTGCGATAAATATGAAACTTTTGGCTTTCATGGATACTAACAAAACTAAATCCAGCTTGTTCCATAATTTCTTCTTTTTTCCATTGCTTAATGTAACTCAACTTAAGTTTTTATTGAGCTAATATTTCCCCATCTTTCTTAAAAAAATAAGTTTTATCAATGGATTCAATTTCATAATTTTCCCCAATTTTTTCTATCTCATGAGAATAAACAATTCCTGTGGGAAGACTTTGTTGATAACTTTTATGTTCTCCTTGAAAACTCAATAGGAATAACCCATCTTGATGCAGATGTTTAGCAACATTAATTAATCCCTTAATATCCTCATCAATATCCTTAGTATGATTTCTTAAGTCAGTCCGATCACCTCGTTGACTTATTACCCAAACTCCTCTACTAGAAACAGCGATATCAAAAGTTTCTTGGAGGTTCATATCATAGATATCTGCCTCTAGCAACTTTCCCCATCCTCCTAATCTCTTTCTGGCAATTTCGAGCATTGATAAGGTAATATCTACTCCTGTAAATTCAGCTTCGGGAGCAAGTGGCAATAATTTTTCAGCAAATAATCCTGTTCCTACACCTAATTCAAGTATTTTTTTATGACCATCTTTCATCAAAGAATAGACTGCATTAGCCATTCCTTGATAATCATAATAGCCTTGGGTCATCAAAAGATCATAATAATCAGTAAAACTATCGTAATAATCGGTGATATTAATATATTGACTCATAGTTAATTTTGCAGGAGTCAAGTGCAGTCCCTAATAAATAATTTGAATTTTAGTAACTATAACCATGATGATTTGATTGAAAAATCCGTATCAATAAATCAGCTATTTATTTTCTCAATTTGATGCAACTTAACAGGGAATTTGTATCAGACTTAATTTGGATACAATTATTTGATTATCTGTTTCACTTTTTGCGATAAACATAAAACTTTTGGCTTTCATAGACACTAACAAAACTAAACCCATCTTGTTCCATAATTTCTTCTTTTTTCAATTGCTTAATGTAGTTCAACTTAAGTTTTTGTTGAGCTAATATTTCCCCATCTTTCTTAAAAAAATAACTTTTCTCAATGGATTCAATTTCATCATTTTCCCCAATCTTTTCTATCTCCTGAGATTAACGAAGTCAGAAGTCAGAAGTCAGAAGTTAACCCACCCCTCGCCCCTCCCCCTCCCAGGAGGGGAAGTAGGGGATGCGTGAGCAACTCTCCAAAAATATTGCGCCTTAAAAGGCGGGGTTTTAGACCAATATTATTTTGATAAACAATTCCTGTGTGGAAATTTTGTTGATAACTTTATAGGTTAGCTATGGGTAATTAGGGTTTGCTGAATAAAGTATGAGTAGTAGGGGTAGGAGTCAGGAGTCAGGAGTCAGGAGAAATGGGGAATTTAGAGGAGGTAGGAGTAAGAATTGTCCCTCAATTTTTTTGTCCGAAGGTTTGCCTTTTATGCTAACTTTTTGAGGGTTTTAGACTAAAACAAGCGCATTTTTTGGGAATCGAAGAAAGCTCAAACCTTTACCTGTCAATGGTCTTAAAATTAATTGGCAAACCCTAATTATAAATATCTGGAAATCAAAGAATTAATTTAATATTTGGAAAAGGTAGGCAATAGGTAATTTCAGTTATCAGTTATTAGTAACTCTTCAATAAGGAGGCAAGAAAATACGGAATTCTCTTTTCTCTTGGTCAATTGGATATGGGGAGGTCTCCTCGTCACCCCACCCTACGGGAAGCTCCGAAGCTATACTGCTTTTTATCCCCTTAAAAGGCTATGCTTTATCAACATATTTACTTAACATAAAACTTGACAAAATAGACAAGTTATATTCAAGCCTTTAAAAGTTTTTTTTCAGAGAAAAAGTGTATTCAAAGGTATATTTGTTTTGATAACTTAAGTAGCTTTTCCTATCTATATGATTCTTTCTCCCTTCTCCCCTGCTCTCCACAAGGTTTTCAGGAGTTCCTTATAAGGGATAGCTTAAAAGGGGAGGCTTTAGACCAGGATTTTTCGGTCAAAAGAATATCGTTGATTAGTAAATGCACAAATAATTTTATCCATCTACTTAGCACAATAATTTGATTGAAAAAAATCATCAATTTCCTGCAAATTTTTGATAATCTTCTAGTAACCAATGAGGCAGTTTAGTTATATCTTCGATTCGTAATTGTTCAGAACGACAATATAACATTGCTGCTAATAAATAATTTATAGTTTTTGGTGCTTCTATTCCTTTGGCAAGTTGAGCAGCTAACTGTCGTAAAAATTCTTGTTCGCTTTCTATTAAAGATTCATTTTGAATTTTGCTATTGAGTAATGCTTGATAACCTTTACCCATTTCACCCAAGTAAAAAGTTTCTAGTTTTTGAGGTTCTAAATTTATCCAAAAATCAGCCATTTGTTTTCTGATTTGACGCAATTCTTGAACCACAGATTCATCAGATGGGTCAATATAGTAAAGATTCACACTGCCCAATAATTGATTGATAAATTTTTGCTGTGGAATGTCTAAATTATCTGTTTGATTTGCTGTTAAAACTACATTTTTTTCTGGTCTAACTTCAGCAGTTGTGACTGGAGAATTTTCTGGTAGATGAGGGGATTTAGATTTAAAAGCTTTTTCCAACTTCTGGGCAACTTCTCGACTTTCAAATATCTGTTTATAATCATCTATCAACCACTGAGGTAAACGATTTTTAGCATCTCTGACTAACATTTTGCTTGGAGGAAAATATAACATTGCCCCTAAAAATGTATTGATAGCTTTTGGATTAGTTAAACCCATACTTGTCTCAGCTAATTCTTTGAGAAATTTCTGTTCATCTTCGGTTTGAGGTTCGTTTTGAATTCCACTTTTTAATAAAGCTTGATATGCTTGTCTAATTTTGCCTTGATAAGTATTTTCTAATTCTTTGGGAGCTACAGCTAACCAAAAATCAGCTATTTGTTTACGAAGTTGACGTAATTCTTCTATTAAAGATTGGTCAGTAGGATCGATTTCGTAGAGATTCACACAACCAATCAAACGATTGATAAATTCAGAAGTTAAAGAATTTTTATCTGTAGATTCTATAGTTTTTGGCGCGTGAATATTTTGCCATTCTTGGAATAATTCTTGAAATAATTTACCTATCTGTGTAGAGTAACTAAGACTGTCTAAAAATGAAGGGTTTTGCTCAATTTTTTCCAGAATTTCTTGCCGCTTTTGTTGACGTAACTGAGGATTAGTTGCTAGTTTCACTACTAAATTAATATAACTCTCTTCCCCATCAGCAATAAGATCGTCCATCTTTATCTCTCTGAGCAATGCTGATGCTTGTCGAAACCTTAAAGCATTTCCTTCAACAACTACTGGTGGAACTCCGACCATGAGTGGATCGACCAGAGAGGTTGCACCACCGTAAGGGAAAGAGTCTAAATAAATATCCGCTAATTTCAAACATTCTTTGATATCTGCTTGACTTGGTAATGCTTTAATTACGACCAAGCGCTTACTGTCGATACCATGACGTTTCAAAACAGACCGCATCTGTTTGATAAAAGGGGCAAATCGATAAGAATTAGTCCAGTTAGGATTAAAAGGATACAAGACTAAAATAGAATTGGGCACTTTTGCTAGGATTTTGGCCCAAGTCTCCCGCATCTCCGGTATAATTTTGTAGAAATTAGCTCCAGAAATAAATATGGTGGTTTGGTCGGTTGCCCCCCAACTAGAGCGAATTGGTTTTACTCCTGAGGGGGGTTCGGCGATCGCATATCGGAAACAGAGTCCGGAATCTTCTAGGTTGGCCAGTTTTTCTGTATAATGTTCTTGGGTTGTCTCTGTTGGTGCAGTAATTTTACCGGAGATATAGTAGTCTATGGAGTGCATCCCGGTGGTAGTGGGAGAATTGATGGATGTAATTTGTATTCTGGCCAGTTTGTGTATTGCCAGCAAGGTAGAATTTTTGATAGTAGCAGTAATATTAGAGCCAATAAATAGAATATCAAGGTTGTCGTTGCGAATAATTTGTGCTTGACTTTTCAATTCTTCTGGTAGTTGTAGAAATTTATCGGCGTGACTTTGGCAATATTTTTCTAAGGGATGTCCGTTAGATTTTATTGCATAGAGAAATATCTCAAATTTACTCCGGTCTAAATGTTCAAATACTGGGAGTAAGGAATATGTTTCTGTTTGGGGAGAATAATGATCTTTGAGAATTCCCAAGCGAATTTTTGGGCGGTTAAATGGGCGGTCGTTCATCTTATAATCTAACTCTAACCCACGATTTTTTAGAGCAAATTCTATAATTTCTGCACGCTTGATGTAGAGATTTTTTAAATTGGGCGTAGTAGTAAAATATAGAGGAATCCAATTAGCATTTTCCACAAAAAACCAGGCGATAACTTGCCATAATTCTGAGTCTGGATTAGTGGATATATTGTTATGCACATAATTCAACCATCCTACTAGAAAATTATGATAATTATCTGTTTCTCCTATTTCTTGAAAAAGTTGGGGAGAGGCAAACATAAATTTTAAATAGTCTGTAGCAAACCAGCTAGGTATGGGAGCTTTTTCGTATTTAATTCCTAGTCGATCTGCTCTTTGATAAAGCATCCCTGCCAATAAATACTGAATGGCTAAAGGTTGGTTAAATCCTTTGGCAAAATTAGCTTTTATTTTGTCTACAAATCTTTGTTCTATTTCAGTTAAAGTTTCGTCTTTTATACCACTTGCTAATAATGCTTTGTGTGCTTGACCAAATGCTCCCAAGTAAACATTTTTGAGTTCTTCCGAAGTTTGAATATTCAGCCAGCATTCTGCAATTTGCTTTCTAATTTCTTGCAATCTAACTAATGCTGATTCATCCAACTGGTTTTGCTGATAAAGCTGAATATTCTGATTTATTTCTGTCAGAGATGGTAATAAATTAGTTTTAACAGTAGGAACAACTTTTTGTTGTTCTATAGACTGAGGTTTTGGAGAATTGACTGACTGATTTGGTGTCTTAATTAAATCTGTTTCCCCACTGACCAAAACAGAGATAAGTAAATTAACTACAGAAGGAGATTGACTACATTTAAGACCTTCACGAATTTGAGCGATCGCTCCATTAGTATTTCCTCCTTTCAACATAGAAGCAGCCATTTTTATTGCTTCAATTGCATAATGTTCCCTAGCTTTATCAGATAATTTTTCTGCCATTTTTGTTGGTAAATAAGTTTGAGTAATTTCTATAGCTTTCCGAGCATTTTCTATATTACCGCCAGACTGCATTAAGCGGGAAGTTTCCGAGGAGGAATGTAAACGGAAACAAGCCAAAATTTCCGGTTCAAACCAAATAGGATAAAAAGCAGTTATTCGCTTCCAAATTTCCCAATCAGCCGCCGAATCTGCCTGAGAACAAAAACCTCCTAAATTTTCATAAACCTTACGTTTTACTACCATCCCCACAACTTGAATTCGTTGTTCAATAGTAATTTTTTCTAAGAAATTTTCTATAATACCTGGAGTTTTTCTTTCCAACACAGACAAATACTTTTTCTGGTCATATTCATCTATATAATAGTGGCGACAAAATGCTGCTCCTACTGTTGTATTTTGTTCAATTCCACGACGTAATTTTTCATAAAAACCAGGCAAGACAAAATCATCATCATGGAGTAGATGAATCCAATATCCTTTTGCTCTTTGTAGACAAATATTAAAAATCGGAGCTTGACCAATATCTTGTGGAAAATGTCGATAAAAATTAACTCTTTCTCCCCCTACCTTTCGGACAATTGCTTCTATTTCAGCTTGAATTTTATGGTCTGGACAATCATTTACGACTTCTATCTGCATTTCTTCTAGGGCAGGAGCTTGTTGCAATACACTTTTGAGAGTTTGCTCTAAATATTTCGCCTTTTTATAAGTAGGAATCATCACAGACCAAAACGGTCGATGGTTATTATCTGACAATGGATTAATTTCTGGATATTCAATACCCATTTGATTATTTTTGAGAGTAGCTATTTGAGGAAATTTTTCTATACCTACTTCTAGTTGTTGTTCTCGTCTTACCGTTGCCCAAATCCAAGGTTTAGCAGATTTTAAAGAAACTAAATTAAACCCCGCTGCCATTAATAAATCTTTTAATTTTTCTTCAGTATAAGCATTGCCAGAAAAATAATATTGTTGATCTTTTGCCCCTTCCTCATCAAAATTTCCTAAACTTTCAGCGCTGTGGTCATGTACTTTAATTCTCAAATATCCTCCCGGTTTCAAAACCCGAAATATTTCTCGGAAATAACTTTTGACAATAGAAATAGAACGGATGTGCTGAAAAACTATCGTCGAAAAAACAAAGTCGTAATTTTCATCAGCTAACTGTTGCAAATCATCGCCATTATTAATATATAGCTCTCCATTTTGTTTCCCATCAGCTAAATATTGTCGGGCAAACTGAATCATATTTTCCGAAATATCTACACCATCTACCCGTGCAAATTTTTCTCGCAAATACTTAATAAGACGACCAACACCACAACCGATTTCTAATACTTTCCACTCTGGTTTAACAGGGATACCTTCCAGAATTTGTGGCACCCAAATTTCCATTAACTCTTTCCTAACTTGCTTTTTTTGTCCTGGAGAAAGCGTCTCCATTCCACTGTAAGCTAAGACTCGCTCAAAAATAGCTTCATCTAAAGAATTAACATTCCTAAAATAGCGTTGTATTTCTAACTGCCCGTGATTTATTTGAAATTGAATTTTGCCTAAATTTTTCCTATCTTCCATACCAGATAATTCCTTTGATTTAAGCTGTATCTCTGACTCTCCATGATTTATTGGAGATGAAATTTCTCCTGACTTTTTCCTATCTTCCACACTAGAAAATTCCTTTGATTTAACCTGCATCTCTAAATCTCTATGATTTATTGGAAATGGAATTTCTCCTGACTTTTTCCTATCTTCCATAGCAGATAATCTCTCTACTTTAATCCGATTAAAAGTCTGGATAAATACATCAGTCATAATCTTAGCCATTCGAGACCAAGAAAACTTTTGAGCTTGTGCTAAACCAGCAGTTATTAATTGTTGCCGAACTTCTGATTTTTGCACTTCACCCAAAGCATTTACCAATCCATTAACATCATTATCATTAATATATAAAGCTGCTCTTCCTGCCACTTCTGGAATTGAAGCATTTTTACAAGTAATAACTGGACAACCACAAGCCATTGCTTCTAAAATAGGCAGTCCAAAACCTTCATATTTTGATGGATAAACTAAAGCCATCGCTCCAGAGTAAGCCGATTTTAATTCTTGGTCACTCAGTTGTAATAAATGAATTTTACTATCTGAAATATATTTGCTTAATTCTGGCTCTACTTTTCTATTTCCCCCTATACAAACAATCTCAAATTCTGCGGATTTTTTGAATTTAGCAAAAGCTTGAAAGAATAACATAGTATTTTTATAACCTAGCCAACCTATTCTCTCACCCACTATCAGAAAGTATGGGCGATGAATGTTATATTTCAACTGAAAATTAGTAACTTCTTGAGGGGTCGCTCTAGAAAATTTAGGTTCAATTCCGCAGGGAGCTACTCTGATAGAATTTGCGGATATTTGAGGAAAATATTTTACTAAATCACGAGCTGTATTTTCTGAAATTGAAATATAAGAAATTGCCTGTTTAATACTACGATGTTTTTCTTGCCATGAAGGGTTATCAAGATTTTTAGCTAAAACTTCTGGAATCATATCATAAGCCATAAATATAGATGGCGTTAAGATAGGTGTTGTGTAATAAGTAGAAATGAAAATATCAGCATTTTCTTCATCACATATTTGCTGCAAAATTTGACGGTCTGCATCTATTCTGCCGTAATTATATCCAGGGATAACACGATATTTTATGCCGGGAATTTTTGGTGCAGTTTTTGCTCTGTCAAGCACTAAAATATTTTTAGCAAAACTATCTTTTGACCATACTTCCAACAAAGACTTCCAGACACGGGCAATACCTGTATTATTTATTTGGAAAAATACACCATCAATAAGAACCTTGAAATCTAATAGCTGCCAATTTTTCGATTTTCTTTCGGCAATATTTTCAGAGTCTAACTCAGTTAACTGCTGCTGATTTTTTAGTTTCTTTTCTGTCACTTTTTCATAGTCTACCTCAGTTAAAGATTCTTTCCTTTTCTCAGGTTTATATCTACCTATCCTAAATATGCTGTGAAACTCGGAATTTGATAAACTTTTCTCTGTTAATAAGTGCAGAGATTCTCCATCCGAACATAAATTAAGTTTAAACTTTTGAGCAATTACAGATAATGCTTTTTTGTTAAATATAGAAATGTGTTGACCTTCTTCCAGAGCATAATACCACCAATCATTAGGACGAGGATTATCAGGTGGCAATAGCTTTGTACTAAATAAAATATTTCTAGTTTGTTGCAGTATCTTCTCAATTTCTGCCAGAGGATTTATGAAATGTTCAAATACTTCAAAAGCTGTGACTATTTCATATTTTTGTTCCCTATTTATTTCTCCTTCCCATCCTTGAGAAAAAATATTTTGGCAATATTTATCATATCCATAAAAATCTAATCCTAAGTCACGCATCATCCGGACAAATAAACCATACCCACACCCATAATCTAGGAATTTATCATTGGCATTAAAGAAGTTGAGAATTAAATTTTCTGTAATCAAAGAAAAATTTTGATTTCTAGAAACCAAACCCACATCACTACTAGCAATTGCCTCTGTATAAGCTTCCCCTAACCAGTAAGGATTTTCCGTTTGTACAAAACCACAATTAGAACATTGAAAATAGTCAACATTATATTTATTTAAAACCTTAGCATTATCAAATTTGTGAGATATTGAACCACAAACTTTGCAATGAACATTTTGAATTTGTAAACCACCACTAAACATTGTTTTTTCTGTAAAATTGTCTGCTGGAATATTACGAATAATAGAGGGAGGATGAGTCAGAGGAAAAATCATTTCCTCCACAGACATATTGGCAAACTTATTAATACTTGAAGTGTGAGTAGCACCTTGACCAAAACCAATATTAGAAACTAAATTAACCTTGGGTAAAATAGTTAAACCATGATAATTCCAACAGGCAAATGTCCAAGCATAAGCCCAAGAATTAAACCCTTGATAATTCTTCTGAAAAATCTCCGACCAATATTGAACTGCCCTACTATTTTGTAGAATATTTTCTAACCACTTACTACCTCTAAGCTTCGACCATAATTGCATTTGATTATCATAATTTTTCCATGCTCTTCGCCAAGTTGCCCAACCCCAACAATGGGGATAGCGAGAGAAATAATAACTAGACTCTATTGGATTATTACCAAACTGAAAATTATCTCCAGATATAGCCATAATCCTCTCATCATTTCGATATCTTTCTAATAACTCTTCACAAAACCTAAAAAAAGTTAAATGAGGTACACAGTCATCCTCCAAAATAATTGCTGATTCTACCAAACTAAAAACCCAATTTAATCCATTATAAATACGCTCTCTACAACCTAAATTCTTCTCAGAATAATTAGTCAAAACTTCACAATTCCAATCAACCTGATCGATTATCTTTCTTGCTGCCATACACCTCTCAACTTCTCCATATCTATCGAGGCGAGGAGCATCAGCTATTACAAATAATTGAAGAGGCTTTACTTGACGAATTGCCTCAAATACTTTTGCCGTTGTATCTGGTCGATTAAATATAATTATAACTACAGGAGTTGTTAATTGAAATTGAGTCATTTTTAGTTTAATAGGAAAGAAGGAAGAAGGAATAAGGAAGAGATAAGAAGGAATAAAGTAGATAAATCTACAGATAAATCAAGTTCAACTAAAGATTTGTTTAAGAAGGAGAAAGTCATTTCAGTTATCAGTTATCAGTACCTCTGTAATAAAGAGGCTTTAAATACGAAATTATCTTTTTTTTTCCTTAAAAGAGGAGGCTTTAGACCAAGATTTTTCGGTAATAAAGTTGATAGCTGATATCTCACTACTGAATCCTGAGAAACTTTTAATTATGGAAAATATTTCCATTATTTTTTCTCCTTTCAAAGTAATCAAAACTGATAGCTGACTGCTGAGTGCTAAATGCTTATAAGCTAATAAAGCTGATAGCTGATACCTGAGTGCTGAATGCTTATAAACTTTTAATTATGGAAAATATTTCCATTATTTTCCCCTCCTTTCAAAGTAATAAAAACTGATAGCTGAATGCTGAGTGCTAAATGCTTATCAGGTAAGAAAGCTGATAGCTGATACCTGAGTACTGAATGCTGAGAAACTTTTAATTCTGGGAAATATCTCAATTACTTTTTCCTCCTCTAAAGGTAATAAAGCTGAATCCTCACCGCTGAATGCTTAACCAATGGATAATTGATAATTATTTTGCTTGGGAATCTTTGTACAAAAAGTGAAAAATTTTATATTTTTATTATCTAAAAGAAATAGTTGATCTACAAGGTTTAAAAATTAAATTCATTATCCATTATCCATTATCCATTAATGACGTCGCTTTATATAAAATATCTTGATGAGACCGTTCCAGTAAAGTCTCATTGATAGAATTAGATAATACTGCAACAGGTTCATATAATGGTCTTAAAAAAGAGTCAATTGCTTTTCTATCTCCATAACGTACTTCTATCAACATAAACTTTGGTTGGTATTTATCAAAATCAATACCTTGCAACACATCTAATTCAAAACCTTCAACATCCAACGAAAACAAATCTATATTTTCAACTCCATACTTATCAAGAATTGCAGTTAGTGTCCTTACTCGTACATTAATTTCATAACTATGATTAATATTTTGAACTTGACAACCCGCTTTTAAATGAACCTTTTTTTCCTCCTCTGACTTCATAGCTCCATCAACAAAAGACATAAGATTACAATAGTACATTTTTATATAATCCTGACCATAATTAAAAGGAACCAAAGCATAATTTTCAACCGCTGACTTAGACCGATTAATTCTACATTTTTCTGCTAACTCTGGTATTGCCTCTATCAAAATACCTTGCCAGTTTTTGTACTTCTCAAAATATCAAGTATTACTTTGACTTATCCCATCATTCGCCCCAGCTTCAATAAAAAATCCATTTTCCCAAGTTAAGTAAGAAGCAAGTTTAAGATCGAGCTGATTCAAAGCATAAGATTTTCTCATTAAATCAGGTTTTATTTCTAATGCCTTTTGCTGATAAATATTAGCCTCAAATAATCTACCCTGTTTCTGTAAAATATTACCAATACTCCAATATATACCTGCCGACTTTGGTTCAAGTGCAATAACTTTTTGATAGTAAGCGTTCGCCTGTTCTAGCTGACCTTTTTGGGAATAAATTTTGCCTAGTTTTGCATAAACTATTGCCAAGTTTGGTTGTGATTTTATTGCTTTGTTATAAGAACGAATAGACTTTTCAATTTGACCTTTAGAATAATAAAAATCCCCTAATCCCTGATAAGCTTCAGCAGCATAAGGTTGATTTTTAATAGCTTCGTAATAAGCCAAAATCTGATTATCTTGACTGTCTAGATTTTTATTTTTTCTTTTAGCTCTTGCTTCACCTTGACCCAAAGAAATACCCAAGCAAGACTGCTTTTGACTAGGTAATTTTAAATCCGATAAAAAATCATCACTTTGAAAAAAAATAGAAGTACAGCTTTTATATCTTTGACTAGGAACTAAACCATAAAAATCAATACGTTTAAATCCTTGATGATGAAGCAAAATTACTCCCCTATCATTTTCCTCTCTATCCGAATTATCAAATACTATCCAGCCATTTTTAGATAATTTTTCACCACATATTTCAGCACATTTAACTCGCTCAATTCCATCAATAATAATCACATCAAAATCACCATTATCATAATTCTGAATTTCCTCAACATATCTTTGCCTATCTTCCCTCAAAACTAGCTTCACATTTTGAGGAATATAAGTTGAAACATTGACAAAATAATCAGGATTATGTTCTACAGAAACCACCTGCTTAACTCGGTCAGCGTACCAAAAAGTTGACTGTCCGCTCCCATATTCAAATACTCGAAAATCGCTCTTTAACTTATCCTCAATAAATTCAATAGCAGGATAAGAATACCAAGGAAGAGGATGATAATTATAATCTATAGATTTTCCTTCTTTTAATGAATTGAGCCATCCTGAAGTTTCTAGATAGTTCAAATTAGTCATATTATTTGAGCATTAGTATTTAGTGTGTTGAAAACTAAAGGAAACTGATATAGCGTGTTTCAACTTATTGAGGTTAGTTCATTAATTGATAATGGATAACCACCTCTGGTTAAAACCGTTCTTGATTGAATATAAGGAAATATTATTTATTTTTTTCCTCTTTGATTGCTATGTTATAGAGCCATCAAAAGATTAACAATAAATTTATATATAAATAATTTTGTCTGCTTACTTAAATTTTTTTCTTATTTTCTATTCCCTACTCCCGCGTAAAAAAGGAATTTTGTACCTCACGCTTCTTGGTAATTACTATAGAAAAAACTTCTACATCCAATTACCAACTTGATAATACAAAATAACAATAGTATAAATCCATAACTCTCAGCTAGCTATTAAAGAAAGAAAGCAAAGAAACAAGAGTTTACTTAAGATAACCTATCAGATAGCCAAAAATTATGAGAACTACTCATTGAAACTACCATAGACATCTCCAGAAAAGAGATAGTAAGGAGTAAGCGGTAGGGATGAAGTCTCCCTTCCCTCCAGTCCCCAAGAGAACGCCATATCCATCAGACCAACAAAAAAGAGAACTCCGTATTCTCTTGCCTCCCTATGACAGCAAGTACTGATAACTAATAACTGATAACTGAAATGACTGTTTACTTAATTACCGAACAACATTATCAAAATAATTGGGTCGCGCAACCCCACCTTTTAAGGCGAAATATTCTTGAAACCTTGCTCAAATCCCCTACTTCCCCTCCACCGGAGGGGGAGGGGCGAGGGGTGGGTTAACTTCTGACTTCTGACTTCTGACTTCAAATCCCCGTTACAAAAATAACTTCTGACTTCTAACTTTTGAGTTTTGACTTCAAATCCCCGTTACAAAAATAACTTCTAACTTTTGACTTTTGAGTTTTGACTTTTGACTTTAATCTACTGTGATATTATATTAGAAATCAGTTAACATAAGTTAATATACCAGGATTAAAAAATAGTCCCAATAGTATAAAAAGATAAGAAGGAGCAACCCCAGTGAATAATAAAAGGTGGAGAAATGCTGGCCTATATGCCCTATTAGCAATAGTAGTCATCGCCTTAGCAACAGCATTCTTCGATCAACAACCCCAAACCAGCGAAACCTGGAAATATAGTCAATTTATTCAGCAGGTAGAAACCAAAAACGTAGACAGAGTAAGCATCAGCGCCGACCGTACAGCAGCACGAGTCAAAGTCGCCGACGGTAGTATAGTCCGCGTTAACCTACCCAACGACCCAGACCTAATAAACATCCTCACCAAAAACAACGTAGACATTTCCGTACTCCCCCAAAGCGAAGAAGGTTTCTGGGTTAGAGCATTAAGTAGTTTATTCTTCCCCGTCCTATTATTAGTGGGACTATTTTTCCTACTACGTCGTGCCCAAAGTGGACCTGGTAGCCAAGCTATGAACTTTGGTAAATCCAAAGCAAGAGTCCAAATGGAACCCCAAACCCAAGTCACATTCGGCGATGTAGCAGGTATTGAACAAGCCAAACTAGAACTAACAGAAGTAGTAGACTTCCTCAAAAATGCTGATCGCTTCACAGCAGTAGGCGCAAAAATTCCCAAAGGAGTATTGTTAGTAGGTCCTCCGGGAACAGGTAAAACCCTATTAGCAAAAGCAGTAGCTGGGGAAGCAGGAGTACCATTCTTCTCCATCTCCGGTTCAGAATTTGTAGAAATGTTTGTGGGTGTAGGTGCTTCCCGCGTCCGCGACCTATTTGAACAAGCAAAATCTAACGCTCCCTGTATCGTATTTATAGATGAAATTGATGCGGTGGGTCGTCAACGGGGTGCTGGTTTAGGTGGTGGTAATGATGAAAGAGAACAAACCCTCAACCAGCTACTTACCGAAATGGACGGTTTTGAAGGCAATACAGGTATCATTATTATTGCAGCTACTAACCGCCCAGATGTTCTAGATGCTGCCCTACTCCGACCAGGTCGTTTTGACCGTCAAGTAGTAGTAGACCGCCCTGACTATGCAGGTCGTCTAGAAATTCTCAATGTTCATGCTCGTGGTAAGAGTCTATCTAAAGATGTAGACCTAGAAAAAATTGCTCGTCGAACTCCTGGATTTACTGGAGCAGACTTGTCTAACCTATTAAATGAAGGAGCTATTTTGGCAGCTCGTCGCAACTTAACTGAAATCTCTATGGACGAAGTTAATGATGCTATTGACCGGGTATTAGCTGGTCCAGAAAAGAAAGACCGAGTAATGAGCGAGAAGCGTAAGGAGTTAGTAGCGTATCACGAAGCTGGTCATGCTTTAGTCGGAGCGTTGATGCCTGATTATGACCCAGTACAGAAAATTAGTATTATTCCTCGCGGTCGTGCTGGTGGTTTGACTTGGTTTACTCCTAGCGAAGACCGGATGGACTCTGGTTTGTATTCTCGTGCTTATCTACAAAATCAGATGGCTGTAGCTTTGGGTGGTCGTCTTGCTGAGGAGATTATTTTTGGTGATGAAGAGGTGACTACTGGTGCTTCTAACGATTTACAGCAGGTTGCTAATGTGGCAAGGCAAATGGTGACTCGCTTTGGCATGAGCGATCGCCTTGGTCCAGTTGCTCTTGGTCGTCAGAACGGTAATATGTTCTTAGGTAGGGATATTATGGCGGAGCGTGATTTTTCTGAGGAAACTGCTGCTGCTATTGATGATGAGGTGCGCAATTTGGTAGAGCAAGCTTATCGTCGGGCGAAGGAAGTATTGGTAACTAACCGTCATATTTTGGATAAGTTAGCCGAGATGTTGGTTGACAAGGAGACTGTAGACTCTGATGAGTTACAGGAGTTGTTGGCAACTAATGATGTGAAGATGGCGGCTTTGATATAGGGCTATAGCAGAAGGAAGAAGGCAGAAGGCAGAAGGAAAAACCTAGCGTTGTCTAGAGTTTTAACCTTTTGATCTGCCCTCACCTTTCCTTCGACTTCGTATGATCTGAAATTTTTCTCCTCTTTAGTTAGTCAGGGATTACTTCTAACTTCTGTAGGGGCGAATGACTATTCGCCCTACTAACTCCTGACTTGCGCTACGCGCTATAGCTGACATCATTAGGTAATTTATCCTAAGTTCAATCAATACTATTACAGTTGCACCGACTGCCGATATTGAGTGTCTGGAATTTACATCTTACATTTATGTACTATTTGTCAATAGCTAGAATTACTTAGGCATTTATACTTGTTCAAAATTTGTTTTTTTGAAGTTATCTGACTCTGCTGAAAATTACCAGATTTGAGATGCAATTAACGTAAATACAAGGTTGTAGCTTTCTTGAAAAGGTCTTTTTTTTGATTTAAATATAACATTGGCATCATATCTTAATGTACAGAGTATGATACAAATCGCTGAAATAACGCAAGTTCGTGAAATATTTTGTAATAATTAGCGAAAAATGAGGCAATTTTGATTAATATAAATAATATTAAAAATAAATTTAATTAGTATAAATTATGTAAAAGGGTGACAATTTAGTTTTGTTTTTGAAATGAATTTTGCCCTCCCTTGGAGACAGTAGAACAGAAAGTAATGATAATTTTCTGATTACTTTGTCATACTCTAATTAGTTGGAGCGATCGCTACAGCAGAAGAATTCAAATTGTCAGAAATCAGAAGTGTGTTTGTGCAGCATTCGGACCGAAAGGCAGAAAGGAAAATTGCTTATGGATAGTCAATGACCGATCACCTTAATATCTTAATAACCCCAAACAATTTTCAGCACCCCCGTTGACTATGGGTGATTAAACCCGTAAAAGAAAAGATAATTTATGCAAATTATACAGTCATTCAATAATAGTAAATTAACTATTATCCACATCCTCAAAAAGTGCATCTAAATCTTGATATCCACTCACCACTTTCTAATTCTTTCTTCTCCTAAATTTAGCAGGCTTAAATGGAGTTGCTTGCCTATACGCATGACTTTTTATTCAATTAATTTTCCTTACTCAAAGGCGATGAACTATTCAGGATTTTTTTCCCAGAAGCAATACCACCAAGATTTTCATTCTCTGAAGCTCAAGAACTACTTACTTATTTCTTCTCTAATCAAATCTTTCCATCCATGGCAATTGAGTGAAAAATTACCAAGATTTTCATTCTCTGAAGCTCCGAAAAAAAATCGCGACTCAAAGGAATTTCCGGTTGCATCCTCACAAAAATTCTGATATCATCAGATTTAAATGGGGCTGTTCGTCTATGCGCATGACTTTTTATTCAACAAAATTCCCTTGCTTAGAGGCGATGAACTATTTAGGAATTTTTTCCCTGAAGCAATACCACCAAGATTTTCATTCTCTGAAGCTACCTGAAGAATACTGATTTTTCCCTCATCAAATCTTTCCATCTATTGGGACTTAAACAAAATAGAGCCAGAAAATAGGCTTAAATATAGACGGGCAAAGGCTTTTACGTCAAAAAGGTATAAATCCTGAATTACCAAAGGTTCTAGCCATTTTTAGGGAATCGACGTAATTCCCTTGTCTAGAGTGGCTTTGACGCATTTTTTCGACCAGAAAATGTTTAAGTACCACTATGACGATTGAGTGGAAAATCACCAATTTTTTTTTCATTCTCGGAAGCTCCTCCAGAAAAAATCGCGACATCCCGTTAGCAGAGATTATCCGTTAGGATAAACCCAACATTAGTAAGGTTTTGTTGGGTTGAACGGTAGTGAAACCCAACCTACTAAACTCTGACTTTTGACTTTTGACTTGTCCTATATGAGCAATCTTTCTTACAGTAAATTCACATTGGAAATAGCCAAGACAAATTTTGAATTAACCTTAGAAGAAAATCAAGATTTATTCGCCCAAATTAAACCAGTTAAACCTTCTGAAATTCTCACAACTATCTTACGAGAATATATTCCATTAGCAACAGCTATTAATACAGAAAAAGCTCGTTCTGAACTATTAATTTCTCAAATTTTAGCTGATGTGAGACGGCAATTAAATTATCGAATTAGTCTTTTTTCAGGAACAGAATTTAACGTAGAAGCAGAATTAGGATTACAAGGATATTGTGATTTTTTGCTCAGTTTTTCCTCCGAACAATATTTCATTACAGCTCCAGTGATTATCATTGTTGAAGCTAAAAATGAAAATATTATTCGTGGGTTAGGACAATGTGTTGCTAGTATGGTTGGAGCGCAATTATTTAATCAGCGAGCTGATAATCCAGTTAAGGTTATTTATGGCGCAGTTACAACTGGAACAAATTGGAAGTTTTTAACACTTGAAGAAAAAATTGTGTGTATAGATGCAGTGGAATATTACGTCAAAGAAGTTGATAAAATTTTAGGAATTATTTTACAGCCATTTCGAGAATATCGAGAAAATTCTTGAATGCTTAATCCCTAGATTTTCTTAAATCCATCCCTACATCTATAAACCTAAATCCTTAAATAAATATAAAGTATTTCAGTAATGAAAGCCTGGTGTAATTAAGATATTTAATCAAAAATTTTTAATTCTTATCACATTTAGGTTTAACCACAGTAAAGGAAGGGCTAGAAATGAAAATTATACAAAGTCGCATAGCAAAGGTTTTACTTGCAAGTATTATCGCTCTCTTAACAATTTTTACATCTGTTGTGAATCCTCAAGGTATCTCTGGTGTTCTATTTGCTCAGAAACCCAATGGAGAATTGTCATACTATAGCTATAGTGGTTTGCCAGACCGTAATAACTTTAACAACAATGGTAATGAAAGGGTAATATCTAGCGGTTGGAATATTTACAGCAAGATTTTTTCAGGAGGTTCTGGTGTTCTATTTGCTCAGAAATCCAATGGAGAATTGTCATACTATAGCTATAGTGGTTTGCCAGACCGTAATAACTTTAACAACAATGGTAATGAAAGGGTAATATCTAGCGGTTGGAATATTTACAGCAAGATTTTTTCAGGAGGTTCTGGTGTTCTATTTGCTCAGAAACCTAATGGAGAATTATCATACTATAACTATAGTGGCTCGCCAGACCTTAATAACTTCAACAACAATGGTAATGAAAGGGTAATATCTAGCGGTTGGAATATTTACAGCAAGATTTTCTAAGGAAGAATATCCTTTTTTTTCTGGGAATAGGAAATCACTCGCTAATACGCTCCATAGTAGTGGACTGTTTCATCTAAAGTAGAGAATATTTAGTAAGGTGCGTTTCGGCTAAGAACCGACATGAAACACTGCGTGACATGAAAATGAAATGTAATGCACCACCTCTGCCAAATATTTTTATCCTAAATATTTCGGTGCGTTACGCTTCGCTAACTACTGAACTCTAAAATTATTAATTACCTCAATTTTCCTATTTCCTTTTTCCTCTTTCCTTTTTCCTTCTTCCTTCTTCCCTCTTCCTTCTTCCTTCCTCACACAATTAGCATCCAAAACCAATAAACTATCATTCTCAAAAACAGTACAAGTAGATATAGTTGTTGCCAAAGCAGGAATATATCCCAACTGCAAAAAAGTAACCGCATCCTGTGCAGGTTCATATTGCATTAACCAACTATTATCCTCAATATATTCTGGCGTAAAACTACCACGATGTAACATCCAAAAATCAATTCCATACTTTTGAATAAAATTTTTCACATCTGCTAAATCTGAACTATATTGAGCAACAATTAAATCTATAGTTCGTTGCCGAAATTGACTGTAATAACCAACTTGATAAGGAATAGCATATTCCCTACCCAACAAAATAGAACGTTGAGCAAATGTAGGTAATAAATTTGCCTCTTCCTCCAAAGAAGCAATCAAAATATCTTGAGGTTGTGCTTGAAAAAAGCTATATAAATCTGTAGCTCTACCCACTTTATATTTCACCAGAGGAAAGCCTTTAACAAAAGCAGGATATAACACCAGAGATGCCATAATTAAACTCGTTAAAATTAAAGAAATAATACCCTGAAATTTAACAGGATATTTTTGTCTATTTTCTGCCCAATTAAACAAAGCATCAATAATTAAAGTCAGAGCGATCGCCGTTGCCAAAGCAATAATTATCCGGAAACTTAATCCTGTATATCTACTCGGAAGATGCAACCGAAAAAGTAAGGCATGAGCAATGAAAAACATTGCCAAAGATGACAGTAATAGATGTACTAATAACCAAATTCTATTAGTAATACTTCTGATTAAAGGAAAAGCAGATTTAAAAGTCAATAAAAACGGCAATAATAATCCTGCACATTGAGTAGCTGGAGTAAATAAAGACTTAGGAAACATTCCACTACGTTTGCCAGTTAACCAAAAATCTTTTGGATGAACGTGAAAAAAAGTACTCCTCCCATTTGGATAAAACTCTCTTAATTTCATCGCTGCTTCTCGACTAATAGCAGGTCCGAATTCTGAAGAAGTTAAAGCGTAGGGTAATAAAACAAAAAATGCCGTGCTTAAACCAACTCCACAAAATAGAAAAGTCCGTTTTTCTGATGATAACTGAAACCTCCCATTTTTCCAGTAAATTAGTTGGAAAATTAGAATGCCAGAAGCGATAAATACATATTGAGGATAAAATAATCCGACCAGAGCAATCGCTATTCCCATTCTGACCAATGAACCTTGGAGTAAATAATATAAAAAAGCCAGAAAAAATGGATAAACAAATGCTCTAGGTGTAGCAGAAGCAACATCATCTTTCATCCAAATAGCTTGATTCATTACCAAAGCAGCAATAAATCCTGCCATTGGTACTGGTAATATCTCTAAACAGATTTGAAAAATATAGTAAGTACAAATTAAACCCAAAATAAAAGGGATAATTTTGGCAAAGATAAACGG
The DNA here is from genome assembly GCF_010692685.1 of Okeania sp. SIO2F5. Lineage (NCBI taxonomy): Bacteria > Bacillati > Cyanobacteriota > Cyanophyceae > Oscillatoriales > Microcoleaceae > Okeania > Okeania sp. SIO2F5. Next base: position 255,485 of record NZ_JAAHGU010000008.1, read on the forward strand.
GTTAATTCCTATAATTGCTGCACTTTTATAAAGTAAAGTATATCCTGCTGGAGCTACTGACTGAAAATAATTAGCAATTAAATCATTGGGGAATAAATCTGGATAAAAAAAACGCTGCATCCAAAAAATATGTTGTCTAGCATCATCTTGAATACTCAGACTACTAGCAAAAGCTTTTTTAAGTGTCATAAAAGCATAAATTGTAGCAAAAGTCATGCTAAGGCTAAACCAAAATATCACCCCTTTACAAGATTTTTCATCTACGATAGGGGTAGTTAAAAATTTATGTATATTTGTCATTAACATATAATCAAGAATTGATTGAATAGGCAGATTTTAACAGATATTTAAAATAATTTTTTATACTATTGGGACTTAAACATTTTATGATCAAAAAATGGCTGATAGTCAGTCTAGATAAGGGAATTACGTCAATGCCATAAAAATTCCTAGAACCCTTGTTCATTAATGGATAATTGATAATTACCTTTGGTTAAAACCGAGAGGATTGAATATCAGGAAATATTATTTTTTCTCTTGTTCGATTGGATATGGCGAGGAGACCCGTTCTTGCAGACTCGCTCCGCTGTTAGCGTTTGCGGTAGCATTCCGGAATGGAAAGCTTTGCGGTAGCAAACGCCATCCCACCCTACGGGAAGCTCCGCTAACGACCACTTTTTTTTCCTTTAAAATGGGAAGCTTTAAACCAGAATTATTTAATTATTAATAATTAATAATTAATTATTAATTATTAATTATTCGGTAATTAAGGATTTATACCTTTTTGACATCAAAGCCTCTTTCTGTATATGCTTGAGACTATTTTACAACTCGATTTTGTATAATTACCACTATAAAAATTATCATACTGGTAAGTTACAGTATTCTGGTTTTCAGAGAACATTATCCCGGAAATATTAGCTGAAATAAAAATACAAAAACCATACTTTAAACAGGTTAAAATGCTATATTAATACCGCATCAATTGCTTTATAAAGCTTTAAAAAAAACAGGCTTATCTGATTTTAATTGGTAAATTATAATGGTTGAATAGATTCAAAAAAAATTGATGTATTGAAATATATTATAAATTTTATTATGATTAATTTAAGATTTTTAAAAGCAAAAAAACAGTATAATTTAAATTTAAAAATAGAACTAAAAATGCAATCAATTTATTTTTTTGCAGTTCTAAATATGTAATAATATTATTCGCTAAATTCCTTGAATTATTAGTGGTACTTACACATTTTCTGGTCAAAAAATGCCTATTTGCGTAGCATTCCGCAGGAAGAGTCTGTCTGCATAAGGAAATTACGTCAATGTCCTAAAAATGCCTGGAACCCTTGGTAGTCAAAGAATTATACCTTTTTGACGTGAAGCTCTCTATCTGTATATATTTGAGACTATTTTATCACTCTACGAGCGTGTAAGTCCCATGACGAAGATATACAAGAAAAATAATTACTTGTTTAGCACTATCTAATTTGTTGATGACAAAAATCTAGTAAAAAATATGTTGATTATAACTAACGATAACTCCATTAAGTTATATGTAATTTTCTACACCATACTGTATGGCCAACGCCAGGTCTATCATCAAAATTTATTGTGATATCATCAGACTCATAACATTTACTTAATAAGCAACTTTAAGACCTTTAATGGAACCACCAATTGAAAGAATACGACTTTCTCAAACAGCTAAAGATCAGTTAACTAAGCTGAAACGTAATACCAAAATAGACCAATGGAATATTCTTTGTCGTTGGGCATTTTGTTGCTCTTTAGCAGAATCAAGCATTCCCTCTCTAGTACCAACCCCTGCTGATAGTAATTTAGAATTAACATGGAGAATTTTCGGTGGAGAATTTTCTGACATCTTTTTATTAGCTCTAAAGCAACGTTGTTATAATGATCAAATAGGCATAGAAAGAGAAACTTTGGCCACTCAGTTTCGCCTACACTTGCATCGAGGTATTGGATATTTAGCTGGTAACCCAAATATCAAAAGGATAGAAGACTTAATTGCAACTGTGATTCCTTCTCTCGACTAAATTTTAACTCTAAACATTTAATATTTAGATATCTCTTGTTATGTAGAGTAAATATAATTTATGTAACTAAATTGTTACATCAAATTGTAAATAAATAATAGAAGAAGTTGAGTCAATACAAGTAATTAACTAAGTTAACTAAGTTAATATTATAGAAGCATTCTTATCCTAAAGTTGGAGGTACAACAGCTAGGTAGGTTAAATATTGGAACAATAAAAAGGAGATATGCAATGATTCATGCTAACTCTAAAAAGAAATATCTAAATGTCATGGAAGATATGGTAGCACAGGAAGTAAATCGCCAAATTACCTTATTACCTCAAAAGTTAGCGAAATATATTAAGCGAGTTGATGTAGAAACTTATGCGCTGAATCGTCTCCCACCCTTATATGCTTCTAGTCAGGAAGGCTGGAAGTTTCAAACAAAAAAAGCACAAGAAGATTATAGAAAGGAGATTGTGGTAGTAGTACGTCATGCTTTTGCAGCAGTACAAAGAGACTTGTTGAAAAGCTCAACTCCTCTATTTACAGAGGAAACCAAAAAAGTATCCTCCTTAGTAACAAAAGCAGGAGGATCTACGGCAGAAAATAAAGAAAGCAGTAAAAATTATAATTGGAATCATAGTCAGTACTATAACTTAGGGAGTTCTAGAAAATAAGTAGGGTTTGCGTATGGAAAGTCTTTTGGTAGAGCTAGGAGTCAGGAAGACCTCCTCAGAAGTCAGGAGAAATGGGAATTATAGAGGGGGTAGTCGGAAAAATTGTCCCTTGATTTTTCTGCCATAATCGTCCTAAAATACTAACTTTATGCAGCTCTTTCCACCGAAAAGCTTATACTTTTTTAGACAAAAAAATGCTACAACCTTTATCTGTCAATGCTTTGATTTTTAATCAGCAAGCCCTAAGTATATTGTGAAATGGCTATTACCAACTTAACCATTAGCCATTTAGCCAATTTTTTTCTTAAATTTTTCTCGCAAGATCGAGATAGATAGCTAAAACATTCTTACTTCTGCTATAATAAAGGGAAAAAATGTCCTACTGGCCCTTGACCAAGACCAATTTCTAAAGCATACTCCAAAGCATTTGTGACATAATCCTTCGCCAATTTAACTGCAGAAAATAAATCTTTCCCTTGAGCTAAATTAGCAGCTATAGCTGCCGAGAGAGTACAACCAGTGCCATGAGTATTATTAGTCTCCACCGTAGCAGTCCTTAAAATTTCAAACTGCGCTCCATCAAACCAAACATCTACTCCTAGTAACTCATTCTTCATGGCTCCCCCCTTGACTAAAACTGTTTTTGCTCCTAGCCTGTGAATTTCCTGAGCAGCCATCTGCATATCATCTAGGTTATTAATCTCTAAACCCGTAAAAATCTCTGCCTCATAAATGTTAGGAGTAACAATAGTCGCCTTAGGCAGCAAAACATTCTGTAGAGCTTCCACAGCCAAATCATCAATCAACTGAACACCTGCACGGGAGACCATCACTGGGTCTATTACTAATTTATTTAAATTTAAAGCTTCTATCTCTTCAGCTACGGCCAAGATAATTTCCTGACTCAATAACATTCCGGTCTTAGTTGCTTGTACGCCTATATCCGTAAAAACAACTTGAATTTGTGCTTTTACCGCTTCTGGGGACAAAGCGTCAACCCTATTTACTCCCAAAGTATTTTGAGCAGTAATACAAGTCAAAGCACTCGTACCATGAACACAATGAAAAGCAAAAGTACGCAGGTCTGCCTGAATACCCGCTCCACCACCACTATCAGATCCAGCAATAGTCAAAGCAACAGGAATACTTGATACCTTTAAATTATTCATAATATCAAATTTAGTAGTCAGTAGTCAATAGTCTGTAGTTATTTTTAAATAAATAGAACTTATGCACAAATACTGCATAACATTTATAAACTATAGTTAAACCTATAGTGCCACACTATATAAACCTGTTAACCACTAAAGAATGCCTAAATTTACCTCTAACTAAACTACTATTAACTTAATCAACTTCTTTAAATTGCACTGCCGTGCAAGGCCAACAAATTTGATATAACAATTAATAGAATTGACCTGGATGTCAATATCAAGAAAATTCCCTTGCTTTAACCATCTATCTATTAGTAGGTGGAGTCCGTCGCCTTTGCAGAAAATCAGGAATATCCAATCCTGGTAATTTTTTCTGCTTCTCTGTGCTTTGAGTTGGAGTTGGAGTTGGAGTTGGTATCGACCTTCTTGGCTGTGATATTTCCTGGGTAGGATTCATTTGTGCTTCTCCACTAAAACCAGTTGCTATGACAGTAATTTTGATTTCTCCCTGCAATTTCTCATCAATTACAGCCCCAAAAATAATATTGGCATTAGGATCGACAACTTCATAGATAGTCTCAGCAGCAGTATTAACTTCATGTAACGTTAAATCAGTTCCGCCAGTAATATTAAATACCACCCCTCTAGCTCCTTCCACAGAAGATTCCAGTAAAGGAGAAGAAATGGCCATATTTGCTGCTTCTCTTGCCCTAGACTTCCCAGACCCCATACCAATTCCCATCAAGGCTGAACCTGCATCTGCCATCACTGCTCGTACATCGGCAAAGTCAACATTCACCAACCCAGGCACAGTAATAATATCTGAAATTCCTTGTATACCTTGACGTAATATATCATCTGCAATTCTAAAAGCTTCCTGTACGGGAGTTTGTTCATTAATTACAGATAGCAAACGATTATTGGGAATTACGATTAAAGTATCAACTCTACTTTGTAAAGCAGCAACTCCTTCATCAGCTTGAGTAATTCGACGTCTTCCCTCGAAAGTGAAGGGACGCGTCACAATACCCACTGTCAGAGATCCTGCTTCTTTAGCAATTTCAGCTATAACGGGTGCTGCACCAGTACCAGTACCACCTCCCATTCCAGCAGTAATAAATACTAAATCGGGGTGGTCTAAAGCATTAGCTATTTCATCCCTAGATTCTTCAGCCGCTTTTTGGCCAATAGCCGGATTACCCCCTGCCCCCAAACCTCTTGTGAGTTTTTGTCCAAGTTGTAAGCGTTTAGGAGCATTGGACAGGGTTAGAGCTTGGGCATCTGTATTAACTGTCCAGAATTCTATACCAGAAACCTCACTAGCAATCATTCGGTTAACAGCATTGCCGCCACCCCCTCCAACACCTATTACTTTAATTTTTGCTGTATTACTTGGCACAATATCATCACTCCTAGATTCTTTCTTTGGGGTGGCTTTGGGGTCATAATTTTGTTCTCCATAAAGTCCCGAGCTATTGCGAAAGGGATTAGAGAGATTTTTTGGTAATGGAAAATTTCCTTGTCCTTGGGATTGGGGACTTTCACTGTTGACCCCTTGTTGATTATTCACTATCATTTTTGGGGATGGTAGATATATAGTATTTTTAAATTTTAATTTAATTTATACCTTATTACCAGAATAGCTCTTAGCATAGGTTAATCAGTCATATTCTAAAGCATGGTGAAGTTCTCTCTCGTTAAAATCGGAGATGATAACGGGAGCTTCTCAAACAAAGAAGTTTCTTGCTCCTGCTGGCGCAACGTTGCACGAACACAGGTTGATTAACGTCTTACGCCTCCACAAGCAGGCAAGATGATACCCACCTCGTTTAATGTTTTATTGCAATATGTTAATTGCAGCATTCTCATCTCTATCTAAAACTATTTTACATAATGGACTATCTAAAACTATTTTACATAATGGACAAGAATGAATTCTAACTGATCAAGTTAATGGTACTTTCTGACCACAATTACTACAATGAGTGAAAGGTATGATTCGGGTTGACTTTAATTACATGAACA